>CACXDE010000053.1 GCA_902766305.1 uncultured Ruminococcus sp.
AGGAGGACTAAAGGAAAAAACTATGGCTGCATACAGATTGGGTATAAAAACAGTTATTATACCCAAAGAGAACCAGTCTGATCTTGACGACGTTGATCCGGCTGTTAAGGACGCTATAGAGTTTGTTCTTGCTGATAATATAAATACTGTGCTGAGTACTGCACTGACTGAAAAATAGCAAAGGAGATCAGCCAATGAATTTTCATATCGTTGAATTTGAGGCGTCCTACGGAAAATCAAAACAGCTTCCAAAGTCAGATATTCCTGAAATAGTGTTTTCAGGCAAATCAAATGTAGGAAAATCTTCACTGATTAATAAGCTGCTTTACAGAAAAAAAATAGCAAAGGTCAGTGCAACTCCCGGAAAAACTACTACTATAAATTTTTTCAGGCTTAGTAATGCCAGGTTTGCCGATCTTCCCGGATACGGCTATGCGAAGGTTTCAAAAAGCGAAAAGGATCGCTGGGCGGAGCTTGTAGAGGGGTATTTTGCCCAGGACAGGAATATATCCCTGATTGTTCAGATCTGTGATATACGGCACAGTCCTACAAAGGATGATATGTCGATGATAGATTATCTCTATAACAGCGGATACCCATTTATAATTGCTCTTACAAAGCTTGACAAGCTTAAAAAATCACAGCAGCAGCAGCGTATAGACGCTTTGCAGGCTGAACTCTCAGATTATGAGGGTGTAAAGCTTTTTCCCTGTTCATCTGAAAACGGTCAGGGCATAGATGAGATAAGGTCAGCAATTGAGGAAGCTGTCGGCGAAACAGAATAAAAAAACAGGCTGTGAAGCATGATGTCTGAGCATCATAACTTCACAGTCTTTTAATTTTTAAATATGATATTTGTCTTTTTCCCTTTCAATTCTGAACCGGACAGAGCTTCTCAGGTATTCAGTGTAGCTTTCATCCTTGCACATAGCCTTTCCGGGAGTGTCGGATAGCTTTGCAACAGGTCTTCCGTTGACATACTGTAATTTTATTACAATATTCAGTGCTTCTTCACAGGTATCATTTGAGCAGAATGTTCCTATTCCGAATGATACCTTTGACTTGTCTTTGAAATAATCGTAAAGTGCCTGAGCACGGTCGAAATCAAGACTGTCGCTGAAAAGAAGGAGCTTTGTTTTAGGATCAACCCCATATTTTTTGTAGTGATTTATGATTTTTTCTCCCCACTCATACGGGTCGCCGCTGTCATGACGAACACCTGTATAATTGTTTACCATAGAGCGGTTGAAGTCCATGAGGAAAAGATCTGTCGTAACAGTATCTGTCAGAGCCGTACCGTTATCTCCCTGATATTCATCGTACCAGTCACGCATAGCGTAATGATTGGTGTAGGCGAGAGGTATAGCGTCTATTCCTTGATACATTTGAACATATTCATGAGCATAGGTGCCGATAGGAGTGATACCGTACTTCATGGCAAGGTAAACATTAGATGTTCCGGCACATTTGTCAGTTTCCTTTGCAAGACGTTTTACAACCGTATCCTCCCATTCACGTGACAAGCGTCTGCGGCATCCGAACTCTGCAAAATGGAATGTATATGTTCCGTCATTAAGCGCCTTTATCTTTTTGTCAAGCTTTTCCCCGGCAGATCTGAGAAGTGTGTCATAATCATACTTCATGCGGAAATATACCTCGTTAACTATCTCAAGCAGATATATCTCAAACTGCATAGCCGAAAACAAAGGTCCGTCAACCTCAATATTCAGCTCGCCTTCGTCAGTTCTGCTGACAGTAACATAGTCACGTATCGGGTGCCATAGCCTGAGAAACTCCACATAGTCATTCTTTATGAATCTTATATTTCTCAGGTAATCAAGCTCTTCCTTTTTAAAGGACAGCGAACAAAGATGATCTATCTGGGCATTTATTTCTTCTTCCATTTCGGGAGTAAAAACTACATCCTTGTTTCTGCACTTGAAAAAATATTGTCCGCAAAGATCTGTATGCTTATGAAATATCACCTGATCCATATTGAATTTATAAAGATCAGTATCAAGCAGAGAAATTATTATCGGTTCAAGTTTCATCTCAATATCCTCCAGATCAATTGATATCTATCTGACAGCTTTTCATTGTTGCCAGTGCAGCTTCATGCAGTTCAGGTGTTACGCCGGCGCAGCATTTTGCATCGACCGATATTTCCATTTCGGGAAAAGCAGCCTTTAACAGCAGTGCATTGCTTACTACGCATATATCTGTACAAAGCCCTATCAGCTCAACAGTAAAGTCATCTTCGCCGGCAGCGTTTTCTATCATTCCGGGCAGCTTTGTTGAGCCGAATGTGTTCTTTTCAACGAAGGTACAGTTTTTTCCGTTAAGTGCCTCAGCGATTTTTTCGTTAAGCTTCCAGCCGTCTGTGTTTTTTATACAGTGGGGGACAGGGAGCTTTTTGCCTTCCGAGGTCTCCATATAGTTATCATAGTGTGTATCAAGTGTAACAAAAATATTGCCCTCAAATCCTGATATTTTTTCTGCGGCAAAAGGAACGGCAGCGGCAGCCTCTTTTGTTCCGAGTACTCCGTCAATGAAATCCTTCTGCATATCAACTACTACAAGAAAATGCTTCATAAAGCTCATCCTTTCCGAATTGTTTGTTTACAATATGATAATATCACATTGCTAATAACAAGTCAAGTGTTTTAAAAAAAATTTATATTTTTTTAGGAAAAGGGACTGGGGGATAACCCTTCGTTTTTAAACAAAGGATTTCCCCCAGAATAATATTCTTAGTTATTATTTTTATCCGATGAAGAGCAGTTACAGGAATTACCGCATGAGGAGCAGTCATTTCCGCAGCATCCGCCTTTCTTTTTTCGCTTTATGCAGGCAATTACCGCAAGTACAATTACAACAGCAATTACAGCGATCAAAACAATATCTACAGCGTTCATTTATCCAACCCCTATCATAATACCAACACTTCTTATGATCAATGCGGCTGCCCAGGCGACAACGCATTGCCAGATGACGACAATAACAGCCCATTTTGAACCAAGCTCACGTCTTATAGATGCAATAGCTGCCACACAAGGAGTATAAAGCAAGGTAAATACCAGTAATGACAATGCCGTCAGCGGAGTCATTACATTTACGATACCATTGGTATAGAGAACCTCAAGTGTTGATACCACACTTTCCTTTGCCATGAATCCGGTGAACAGTGATACGAGAATGCGCCAGTCGCCAAGTCCGACAGGCTGCATAAGCGGTGTCATAAGACCGGCTATCATAGCGAGTATACTGTTTTTAGGATTTTCTGCAATATTCATATGGATGTCGAATTTTTGTAAGAACCATACAGCCACTGTAGCTATAAGAATTACTGAAAATGCTCTCTGGAGAAAATCCTTTGATTTTTCCCACAGAAGCTGAAATACATTTCTCGCACCAGGGAATCTGTAGTTGGGAAGCTCCATTACAAAGGGAACAGCCTCACCCCGGAAGACAGTTTTCTTATAAACCAAAGAAATAAGTATTCCGATAATTATTCCTGTAAGATACAAGCCGATATAAATAAGCCATCCGTAATCCGGAAAGAAAGCTTCAACAAAGAATGCGTATATAGCCATTTTAGCTGAGCAGCTCATGAAGGGAGTCAGCAGTATAGTCATTTTTCTGTCACGTTCGCTTGGCAGTGTTCTTGTTGCCATAACCGCCGGAACCGAGCATCCGAATCCGATAAGCATAGGAACTATACTTCTTCCGGACAGACCTATCTTTCTCATGGACTTATCCATAAAAAATGCAACTCTTGCAAGATAACCGCTGTCTTCGAGCATTGAAAGAAAAAAGAACAGAACAAGTATTATCGGAAGGAAACTCAGTATTGAACCTACGCCCTCAAAGATACCATCTATAATAAGGCTGTGTATAGTATCATTCACCTGTGCGTCAGTAAGCGCCTTATCAGTCACAGATGTCAGCAGCTCCACACCCTTTTCTATTATATCCTGAAAAAATTTGCCTATAACATTGAATGTAAGAAAGGAGATAAGGAGCATTATAAGTATGAACGAAGGTATAGCAGTAAACTTTCCGGTGAGTATCTTGTCTATTTTATTGCTTCTTATATGTTCCTTGCTTTCCCTTGGCTTTACGACAGTCTGTTCGCAAAGCCTGCTGATAAATCTGAATCTCATATCAGCTATAGCAGCACTGCGGTCAAGCTTTCTTTCCTTTTCAAGCTGTGAAACAATATGGTCTATCGTCTGTTTTTCATTATCGTCAAGCCCTAAAGCTGAGATAACTATATCATCGCCTTCAACAACCTTTGTAGAAGCAAATCTTATTGGTATCTCTGCACGTTCAGCATGGTCTTCAATAAGATGGCTTACGCTGTGTATACATTTATGAACTGCGCCGCCGTTTTCCGTCTTATCGCAAAAATCCTGATGTACAGGTCTTTCCTGATAATGCGCAATGTGTATAGCGTGTTCAACTAACTCCTCTATTCCTTCGCTCTTTGCGGCAGATATAGGTACTACAGGGACGCCAAGGAGCTTTTCCATAAGGTTTACATCTATACTGCCGCCGTTGGATGTCAGTTCATCCATCATATTTAATGCTACAACCATAGGCTTATTCATTTCAATAAGCTGCATGGTCAGATAAAGATTTCTTTCAATATTTGTTACATCGACAATATTGATGATAGCATGAGGCTTTTCTTTAAAGACAAAATTTCTTGAAACTATTTCTTCATTTGTATACGGGGACATAGAGTATATGCCGGGAAGATCAGTAACAAGCGTTTTATCATGATCCTTTATAGCCCCGTCCTTACGGTCAACAGTAACTCCGGGAAAGTTTCCTACGTGCTGTTTAGATCCTGTCAGCTTATTGAAGAGAGTGGTTTTGCCGCAGTTCTGGTTTCCCACAAGAGCAAATCTCAGCACTGTATCATCCGGAAGAGGTGTACCATCGCCTTTGAGATGAAATTTTCCGCCCTCGCCAAGACCGGGATGAAAGGTTTTTTTCGGAGGTTTGTTTCCGGTCTTTTCAGCTTTTTTATCAGTTACAGGATATACCTCTATTTTTTCAGCGTCCGATAATCTTATCGTAAGCTCATAGCCTCGCAGACTGATCTGTAAGGGGTCTCCGCCGGGCGCATATTTTTTTGGTGTTATCTTAGTTCCCGGAATAATACCCATATCGAGAAAATGCTGACGCAGAGCACCATCTCCGCCGACATTTTTGACATAGACTGTCTGCCCGAGTTTTGTTTCTTTAAGATTAGACATGTTTAACCACCCCTATCATAAAAAGCCCCTTCACACATAGCAAAGGGGCAAGATCGAGGTGACAGGACTCGAACCTGCGGCATCTTGCTCCCAAAGCAAGCACTCTACCAAACTGAGTTACACCTCGACAACAGTTAATATTATACAATATTATTATTAGTTTGTCAATATCCGGTGAAAATTATTTTTGAATTTTTTGCATAATATTTTTGATGATTGTTTCGACAGCAACGCATACAGTTATGATTCAGCAGGAAAAAATCAGCAAAACAATAGGGCAAATATTAACATAAAAATTTAATAAATCATGTTTATTATCCGCAAATTCATGATATTATATCAGAAAGAGGATATAATATTTTTAATAATAAAAAATCATTTGGCAAAATGATGAAGATGTGATATAATGTTCATGAAAACACTTGCGGCATAGTAATCAAGGTCTGTGCCGGCAGTAATATGTGCTGTGATACTTGCTGTGGAAAGGTACTCAATATATGAAAAGTATGTTTGAAATAAGCGAAGGACGTCCTGACATCACGGGAAAAGGCGAACCGATAATCGAATTTAACAATGTAACAAAAATATATACACTGTATAAGAACAGCCGCGAACAGTTCAAGGCTCTTTTTATAAAGTCAAAAAAATATAAGCGCTCCAAAGCTTTGGACGGTGTGAATTTTAAGATATACAAGGGTGAGTCTGTTGCTATTATAGGAAAAAACGGCGCAGGCAAATCAACTGTTCTCAAGATGATAACCGGAGTTGCATTCCCGACGACGGGCGAGGTTAAGGTAAAGGGAAGGGTTGCCGCATTGCTTGAGCTTACCGCCGGTTTCGTCCCGGATATGACAGGAAGGGAGAATATCAGCTTCAAGTGCTATGTTTTAGGACTGAACGAGGACGAAATAAAGGAAATAGAGCAGAAGGTTGTTGATTTTGCCGATCTGGGGGATTATATGGATCAGCCTGTGCGTACATATTCGTCAGGTATGAAAATGCGTCTCGGTTTTGCTATCAATATAAATATGAATCCGGATATTCTGGTTATTGATGAGGCGCTTAGTGTCGGCGATGCAGCTTTCAAGAAAAAGTGCAAGGCTAAGATAAGGGAACTTATTGCCCGTGATATTACTGTACTTTATGTCAGCCACGGCCGTGATATCAGAGAGATATGCAAACGATGTATTTTTCTTCAAAAGGGAAAGGTTATTTTTGACGGGGGAATGGAGGAGACTCTTAATAAGTACCCCGAATTTGGTAAATAACAATGCACAGTTGTCAGTTGTAAGTTATAAGCTTCAAGCTCAAAGCATTATGAGTGTGGAGTGTGGAAGGTGGAGTGTGGAGTTGTTACATCAACGTACAATGCCGAGGTGCTTCAGCTTTTCTTGCCATGTCATTCTGAGGAGCGGATAAATAGCTCAGAGCTAAGAGTGCAGAGCTCAGAGTATGGAGTATCAGGCTTTTTTCTTCTTTTGTCGTTTTAATTCGTTCCCCTCACTGTCGTTCTGAGGAGCGGCACTATTATTAGTAGTGCCGTTTTTTTGACTTGTAGGCAATGATGTACTATGATTTTTTCAGAAACCAAGCACCGAAGAATCTTTCCAGTTATGCTGTTTTCATGAAAAAGATCATTCGCTGCACTCAGGATGACAACGGGGGCGGTTCAGGATAACACCCGCCTGCCATTCTGAGGAGCAGTCCGTAATAAAATCAATTGGTAAAAAGCGAAAAAAAGCGAAAAAAATTCAAAAAAATGCTTGACAAATATAAAAAGCTGTGGTATTATAATATACGTTCCTGAGAGAAACAAACCAAATATGATTATGCGGGTGTAGTTCAATGGTAGAACACTAGCCTTCCAAGCTGGTTGCGTGGGTTCGATTCCCATCACCCGCTCCATTTATGCGCTG
>CACXDE010000054.1 GCA_902766305.1 uncultured Ruminococcus sp.
GATCCTGCAAAAATGAGTATAGTAACAAGAATACAGAAGAATACGGTTAATCGCATTGAAGATCATAGAGCCGCTTTTGAACCAAAAACAATTGAAGCAGCTGCAAGCAAGCTTTCGGGAAAACTCGGCAGATTGTTTATGCCTCGCAAAGGATACGGGAAAAAAGCTTCAAAACCCGATGATGAAATCATAGATCCCGTTATCAGATTAAACAATTTGGATTTTCAAATATTATCTACCGAATTTAATAATAAGATATTGGAAATGACTTTTATGTTAAAGCTGAAGCACAGCAAAAAACATGCCGAAATATACCTTATTGTTGAATCGGAAGGAGGAAATATTTCTCCTTCTGTCTGGCAAAAAGATATCGGAACATCATTCCCTGCCGAAATAACAGAGGTTTCGCCGATTGCGGTCATTTCCCCCGTATTACCGAATTCGATTAATATATATGAAGTTTGTAATAAACACAATCCGGTATACCACGGAGAGTATTGTTCCGTTGGAATCTCACATGAAGAAACATGTAAAGAATATACTTCTGTCAATATTGATTCGAATATTATGAATTTGCAACTAACAGGAAAGATTAAAATTCAAGCTCTGGACAAAAAATACAGATTTTCTTTCAGAAGTAAATAACAGGAGGTTTGTGAATGGACAATTTCAGATTTTATCCTACTTTGACAGACGATATGGCGGAAAAGTCCGGCTGCTCTGTCGAAAAGTATTCATTCTCCTATACTTCCGGTGAATGGGAATATGAGCTTAAACAAAAAGGTCATTCAACCGTAAAACTGACAGATCCGTCGGAAATCTGGAAAATAGAAAACGATGGATTAAGACTTGAGAAAAAAATCAGTATTGCATACCCGAATTTCCTGTTCGGTAAAGACGGAATTGTTTGTTCCAGTGCGAAATTAGGTATATGTATTATCTGGACCAACAAAACATTAACACAAACCGGTTGTATTATGCCCGTAACCGATATCACAACACCGAGCGGCAGAAACTGTTATTTTGAATACGATTTTGAACCTGGTAGAATCTCGGGCGACCTGGAACTCTCCGTGATTATGTATGTCAAAAAACAGGCAGATACAATCCTCGACGATGAACAAAACCTAATGAATGAAGAGGGCGTTTCGGTAGGAGTATTGGAAACCGTTGTACTTGATTTTAACAGTATTTATATGGAGTTTCCCATAGAAGAATTTTCCTCTGAAAACGAACCCTTGTGGTGGGTGGAATTTTCCGAATGGGAAGATCCGAAAACCATAGAAACCTTTACCAAAGAAAATATTTGTCTCTATCTGAATCCTCATTATCATTTGTGTCCTATGACCGACGGAAACATCAAGAATGTCGAAATGTTATCCGAAATACTTGCAATGACCTATTTCATGATTTTCAACCGTTTAAGTGATGAGGATCTGCGAGCAACAAAAAATGATATTAATCTGGAACCTGGCAGTATTTGCAGCGTTTTACATCAGTTTCTTCTGGATTGCGATGAGGATTTGGTTTTTGAGCCACGTGAAAGACTGCTTAAAGGCCTTCAGATGAATATTGCGAAGAGACTTGCGGAGGATGATGCATGATGATCAGGCTGAAAAAGCTTTCGTATAAAGAGGCACATCGTATTATCAGTGATTATGATAATATGGAGGACATCGCTTTCAACGATTTAATCGAGCACTGGAAACGCTACGATACAGACAATGATTATCATGAATCATATGCGGATTTCAGAGAAGAATTAATTGACGTTTTTGATAAATATCATTCACTGCTCGAAGATAACAAAAAAGTATATTTATTGGACTTAAAACTCGGGTTAAAGTTATATAGTCTGCTCCCTCCCGGAAAAGACTTTACGGAAATTCAATCAAATGATAATGATATATGGCGGTATATTTCCGTAAAGGTAATGCCGGATATTACATATCTGAGATACCCCGAACCCGAAAAAAACATCAAAGAAGCTGGCGGACGATTAAACCATAAGAGATTTTATGCCGCAACCAGACGTATATGGTTGAAAACTCTGTGGTGGTATATTCATTTGAGCTGGCAAGGTTCGGAAGAAAAAACTTTCGAGGTACTGAAAGAAAACGGAACCGATAATATAAATAAATTAATCGAGACCCCGGGACGAGGATACAGAATTCCTTTATTCAGGAGTATGATGCGGGAATATGCCGCTAATACCCCTCACAAAGTTAGAGACTTTGCAGCTTTTACAAAACTAAATAACGCAAAATGCGTACTGGTGGAACCTGCTTTGACATTAGGCGGTGAAGATGCTTATTCCCACAGGTTGTTCGGAGAGCTGTTCCCGAAGGGAGAAACAAATGAGAATGCTGAATGAAGAAATCAAAAATAATTGGGCAACAGATATTATTGACAACACACAGATTCTGCCGTCTTTTAAGGACAGTGAATACCCTGCATGGACAGTAAGATTCTGCGACAGTTACGGAGTTGCCGTTCCTTACGACGGAGAAGAAAGCATTAATGAGTATTTTGCAAACGCGAGAATTTACAGTTGTGAATTACCGCTTGAAAACAAAAAGTCTGAAAAAGTTCTATTACTTACCACAACATTCAGAGAAAACGAAGAAGTATTTGCTGCTTTGTGCGCAGAGTTAATCGATCCTGGTATTAACGGAGAAAAAAGAGCTACTCTGTGTGGTTCTCCCGTCGGATGGTGGCAAAAGTGGAAAGAAATACTCGGAAACAGAAATATCGATGCACGAATATATGATGTATTGGGTGAGCTATGTGTTTTTAAACATTTGTTAACAGAAGGCCACGATGTGCAATGGAACGGACCTTCCAATGCATCTTATGATATCGAAAGCGATACATATTATGCAGAAGTGAAATCTACCATATCCAGAAGTAAAAACGAAATTACCGTAAGCAGCCAATTTCAATTATATCCGCCGGAAAAACCCCTGAAACTCATTTTCTGCAGATTTGAACCGACAGTATATTCGGGAATCTGTATTGATAAAATCGTTGAAGAAATAGGTAAATTAGGTTATAATAAAGCGGATATTAATATGAAACTCGAAGAATCGGGATTTGATGAAGGTATGAGTGCAAGAAAAAAGTGTTTCATCTTACACGAAATGCTTAAATACGATGTCGGTTCCGATTTTCCGAGAATATCTCCCGAGTCGTTTGTCGGAGGAGTATTACCGAAATGTATTACAAAAATATCATATACCGTTGATTTAAGCGGAATGAAAGCGGAATCAATGGTGCAAGGTGAAAAAAATGGCGTATAAAACAATTGATTTATGTGCGGGAATCGGGGGTATTCGCCGGGGATTTGAACTTACAGGAGCCTTTGAAAATGTCCTCTCGGCAGAAATAGATGACTACGCATGTAAAACTTACGAGCATTTATTTGGAGATAATCCGAAAAATGATTTAACTTCTGAAGAATTTAAAGAAAAAATAGCGAATACAGAGTATGATGTACTATTGGCTGGCTTTCCCTGCCAAGCCTTCAGTATTGCAGGAAAAAAGCTGGGATTCAGAGATACGACCAAAGGAACAATATTCTTTGATATTGCGGATATTATTTCCAGAACAAACCCCAGAGCGGTGTTTCTGGAAAATGTCGAAAATCTCGTCTCTCATGATAAAGGAAAAACACTGAAAACCATAATAACCACTTTGGAAGATGAGCTTCAATACCGTGTTATCGGAGTTACTATGGATGAAGACGGGGAATACAAATATTCGTTAAAATCGTTCGTAAGAAACTCTAAAAATTTCGGTTTACCTCAGAACAGACCCCGCGCATACATTATGGCTTTCAGTAAAAGAATGTTCGGTGATGTAGTAAGAGAGTTAAATGATCCCTTGCCGTTCAAAAGAGATGAACAGATTGCAGATAATCTTAACGACATTCTTGATCCCGAAGTCGAGGATATCTATTATATGGCGCAGGGTTATCTTGATACATTAAAAAAACATAAGATTCGGGAAAAAGCCAAAGGGAACGGATTCGGATATGTAATAGTAAATCGTGAGGGAATAGAACATCCGATTGCCAATACTCTATTAGCTACGGGTGGTTCAGGCAAAGAACGTAACTTAATATATCAGCCGAAAGAAGGAGTAAACGGAAAAAAATTACCTTCTAAGAAAACTCCGTTAAATAGCGAAAGTATACGTGTAATGACACCTACCGAATGGGGAAGATTGCAAGGATTTATTAATTATGGTTTTTTAGACGAAAACGGTGTTGAACATTTTAGTTTTCCTCATGAGATAACACGAGCACAGCAATACAAGCAATTTGGAAATTCCGTTACCATTCCTGTTGTTGAATCAATGGCTCATTTTATGTTGGATTGCTTTGAGACAATGAGCAAATACACAAACGAACTCGTAATTAATATGGCGAAAAATAAAGAGTATATAACAAAAAAAAGATATTATTGAATTGTTAAGAATAACTCCGAACCAAGCCAATAATATTTTAAAGAGGTTAAAACAACAGCAAATTCTTCAACCGGTTGTAGGAAGGGGAAGAAAATCAAATTACACATTACATAATCGCTTGCAGTGTATTGATAAAGAATAGTTCTTATAATCCAAATCTATTATTACACTGACAGTTAATTGTTGATAGATAAACTTTTTTATGGTAAACTAAAAATACACTTAAAGGAAGGAGAGATTATTATGATTTACGAACTGAAACATTTTGACAAAACCGTTTTGAAGTTTTCCGCTGTCGATGACAGCAATGAACCCGATGTAAAAATCACTTGGATAGATAATGATAAAACTCTTCTTCCGCTGGATTTAGAGCTGACGGACGAGGGTCTGTACAAATGGCTAAAGCATAGGACGATACCCTCCAACCGAGCGTATGTAAGAAACTTTCTCAGTAAATGCGGATTGAGTCTGAATCGTCCCATAAGCATTATCAAGGTGTCAAAAGGTCTA
>CACXDE010000055.1 GCA_902766305.1 uncultured Ruminococcus sp.
AAAATATAATAGAACACGCCCGTGTTTGTGCTGTATTCCCTGCACAGTTTATCAATAATCTGCTCACAGAGTCCAGGTGACATAAATCCCCGACCTTTGAAATCAAATACAGCAGGATCATAATTTCCGCATTGACATGACATACACTTTAAATTACATAAACCGGATGCTTCTATACGAACCTCATCGCACGATCTTATCACAAGATAGTTTCTTGGTTTAAGCTTTAAGATCAATTCATTTTGTTTATTACTGCTAAACTCTGTAAATATAAAAAAGTAATCAATACTGGCTGTTAATTCTTCGTTTATCACATTTACGCCTTTAAATTTCTTGATATGGTCATTAAAAGAAAACAGCTCATCGTATATATAGATATTCTTCAATCTTTTACTTTTCAGAAACTCAATTACATTACAGGCTGCGATACTAATGCCTGTTACTATTATTTTTTTGAAAGAACGAAAACTCAACAACAAAAATTCATTAAAATATTTCTCGCAAGCATACATTTCAATACAGTCCCTCTGCTATGCCAAGTATAGCCTTTTCTATTCTTTTTCTCAAAGCCTTGCACTGTGGTTCATATTGTTTGCAGATTGAACCGGTCTGGAACTTATTGACTCCCATACACTGACGGCATACCTTATTCACAGGACAGCTTCTGCACGGATCATTTTCCATGACATCATATCCTCCGATCATTTTTTCGGAAACAGCTTCGCAATATGCCAAATCATCCGAGAGATCACCGCAGCAAAATTTACTGTCTCCTACAAACATCAGACAAGGATAAATACTTCCGTCAGCAGAAACTGCAATGCACCCCTTTCCTGCCTCACAAATACGATTTCCTGACCTCATCCTGTTTTTTAAGATGCGAATTAATCCCCTGTATTTTTTATCTGAATAATCAATTCCACTTTTTCTAATCTCATCGTTGATCTCATCAATATAGCCCTCAAGAACATAATCCAGAGTTTCCAGCCTGATAGATTTATTTTCTGTCATAACAGGTGAAAGATTTATAGCAGATGCATCTGTTCCGGTTTCAGAAACTATAAGCTTTATCATATCTATGATATGAATACGGTTTCGTTCGTGATAGCCATTATAGGTAATTTCAATACCATCCGGTGAACATCCTGTAATGCTTCTGTACATATTGATATTATCAATGATCTTCTCATAGGAAGATTCACCCGATTTCATTCTGCGGCATGAATTATGAGAATGCTCATCTCCATCAAGACTCACAATATAATTGATGTGATAATCGGATATCATCCGGGCAATTTCCGGCCTCATCACCGTACCATTTGATATAATACGAAACACAGGTAATGAATTGATTATTTTCTTTCTTTCAAGATCTGAAACATGCCTGCAAACCGCTTCTACAGAATCCTTTGCAAGCATAGGTTCTCCTCCGAAAAACTTTATTTCTCCAATATCTCCGTAATAGTCTATACAGCGGTCAACTGCTTTGCAGGCCGTTTCAATGCTCATAATCCTGTCCTGTGAATGATAGTTGCCATAATTAGCAAAGCAGTAAGCACATTGCATATTACATGTATTTGAAATATTCAAAGTAAGAGAATAAAAAGGGTATGTATTACAGTTTTTTTGTTTTAATATTTCTAATTTCTGTTGTTCAGTGCTGATAATATTTTTAACTCGTTCATCTGAAAAATCAATTCCGGCTGACCAGGATATCAGATGTTTTTTTTCTTCTGGTGTTACAGCATATATTCCAAGTGTATCACAAAAGAAAACTGCACCAACTTTATCATTTTCTACAAACCACATTCTCATTCTTTCCGCCATCAGTTTTCACCTTTCTTTATCAGTTTTTCCGCAAGCTGCTTTGCAGAAAGAATTGCATTATATATTCCTTCGCCTGTTTCAAAGGAATTACAGCCTGCAAAATCTCCGATACCATATATCTTACTGTCAAACCATTTTCTGTGATCGATATTTCCGCATAAAGCACCTATTGCTTTTCTGATAGTGGTAACATCTAAAAAATACTGTTCAATATACCGGCTTCGGTTAAGCTGAAAGTTGTTCTTCACATTTTCATTTGACTGTGTCCACCAGCCGATATTCCATACATCCCTTTCGATCGGAATAGCCCAGAAGTAGTTGTTGCTCTGATCCGGATACCAGAAATAAACATGGTCTTTTTTTTTTTTTTTTTTTGCTCGGATTATTTCTGAAATGCCTATGCTTTGTCCTTTTGTCAGATGTCTGCCCTTTAGATTGCCTGCCTTTCCGGTTCCTATAGCCATTATGAATTTATGCGCAAGATGATCGTTTACACAGTACATATCCCTGATTTGAGTGATATTATCTGCACAGCAGGAATACTTTACTGTACACCCTGCTTTTATTGCTTCTTCAATGAGGTAGCTATGCAGCAGCTTTCTTCTCAAACCAATACCGAATTCTCCGTTTCTGTAAGGGAAATGTGTTTCATATCCATTTCTGCTGACATAGACTCCGTTAGTTACTGCTGTGCCTGCTTCTGTCAGACTTTCAATGCAATATCCGCTGGTTCTCAGAAGCTGAAGACATTTATACGGCATCCAACCGCCGCATATTTTTTCAAAAGGTGCATCTTCCTTTTCTATTATCAGACATTCAGCACCGCTTTCAGAAAGAAGCTTTCCGCAGACTGCACCAGCTACACCTCCGCCGATTATCATATAATCATATATTTTTTTCAATCTCATCATTCCGATCAATGTTTATAATAAAAATTCAGACTAAGGTTTTGTTTACTGTCACAGCAAACACCCAATCCATACAATCTGAATGAGTTTTTTTGCAAATGACATAGGTTATCAATCTGATAATCAAATTGCGTCAACCCGCTATATGCCAATATATTTTTTAATACAGAAAGAATTTCTGTTTCAGTCCCGCTATTGAATTTAATATATAATTTATATTTTCTGGTCTGGTCCATAAGATTATAATCGCTGCCAACCATCCATAGATCAGAATCCGTGTTTTTCAGGAGATGATCTATTATTGGAAGAAATGCCATTATCTCCGGAATATTGAGTACGGATATTCTTTCATAAAACAATTGATTATTGTATCTGCCTGTACTAATATTATCCGTATTTTCACATTG
>CACXDE010000056.1 GCA_902766305.1 uncultured Ruminococcus sp.
AGAAAGACCTTCCCTGCTTCGTTCTACGGCAGCAGAGAGGAAAAAATAAAAATAGAAAATGAACAACAGGCACAGAGTATTCTTGACGCTTTGGACGGTAAACCGGCTGTCGTTGATAAAGTAAAGCATGGTACAAGAAGGAAAAAACCAGCCCCCCCGTTCATAACCTCTACCTTGCAGCAGGAGGCTTCAAGAAAGTTGGGCTTTCAGGCAAAAAGGACGATGAAGGTCGCTCAGGAGCTGTACGAGGGCGTTGAGATTGACGGTCAGGGAAGCGTTGGTCTTATAACCTATATGAGAACAGACTCTCTCAGACTGTCTGAAGATGCTCTTAATGCCGCAGAAGCTTTTATACGCAACAAGTGGGGAGATAAATATTTACCAAAGGAACACAGAGTATTTAAGTCCCGTTCCAATGCACAGGATGGTCATGAGGCTATCAGACCTACAATGATAGACCTTGAACCTTCAACAGTCAAAAATAATCTTACTTCTGATCAGTACAAGCTTTATAAGCTTATATGGGAAAGATTCATAGCTTGTCAGATGGCTGAATGTATCCAAAAGACGACACAGGCTGATATCGCTGTAGGAGACTATATTTTCAAAGCGTCAGGCTATGTTGTGGACTTTGACGGCTATACTATTCTGTATGTTGAAAGCAGTGACGGGAACAGCGATGAAAAAGAAAGCGAGCTTCCTCCTCTGGAAAAGGATATGCCCCTTAAAGTAAAGGAAATCAAACCTTCTCAGCATTTCACACAGCCGCCTCCAAGGTATACAGAAGCAAGTCTTATCAAGGCTCTTGAAGAGTATGGTATTGGCCGACCGTCAACATATGCAGCAACTATAAGCACAATAACATCACGAGGCTATGTAAAAAGAGAAAGCAAGACCCTCTTCCCCACTGAACTTGGTGAAGTTACGACAAAGCTTATGGAGGACTGTTTCCCGAAAATAGCTAATGTAAAATTTACTGCTCTGATGGAACAGAATCTTGATACAGTTGAAGACGGCAAATATGACTGGGTTCAGCTTCTTACAGATTTTTACGGAGATTTTGACAAAACTCTGAAAAAAGTCAAGGAAGAAATGAAGGGCGAAAAGATACTGTTAGAGGAAGATAAGACTGATCTTATATGCGAAAAATGCGGAAAGCCCATGGTGGTAAAACACGGCAGATTCGGAAAATTTATTGCATGCTCTGGTTTCCCTGACTGTACTAACATTGTAAAGATCGTCAACAAGATCGGCGTACCCTGTCCGAAATGCGGCGGAGATATTATTGTCAGAAAAACTAAAAAAGGCAGGGAGTTTTACGGATGTTCAAATTACCCGAACTGCAACTTTGCCTCATGGAATGAACCTGTAAACGAGAAATGCCCTCAGTGCGGCGCTTTGCTCTTTAAAAAGAAAGGAAAAAAACCTATTCTTTTCTGCAATAGTGACGGCTGCGGATATTCAAAAGAAATCAGCGAAGAAGAATAAATGATCGGCCTGTTTCGTATAAACGAAACAGGTCTGAAATTTATTAATTTATTTCGGAGGGATATTGAATGAAATATAAATTTACAAAAATGCACGGCGCTGGCAATGATTATGTATATATCAATTGTTTTGAACAGAAAGTTGTGAAACCGGAAAAGCTGAGTATACTGCTTTCCGACAGACATAAAGGAATAGGCGGAGACGGTCTTGTACTTATCTGTCCCTCTGACGCTGCCGACGCTAAGATGAAAATGTTCAACCTTGATGGTTCAGAAGGTAATATGTGCGGAAATGCAATAAGATGTGTTGCAAAATATATTTATGAAAACGGTATAGCGAAAAAAGATGTTCTTGATATTGAAACAAAAAGCGGAACAAAAACTATAACAGTAAGATCTAAAAACGGAAAATTCATAAGCGCTGCCGTTGATATGGGAAAAGCTGTACTTGAACCCGAAAAGATACCCATGAATTGTACTGGAGAAAGCTTTATCTCAAAGCCGATTACAGTCGGTGGCAAAGAGTATCCTGCAACAGCCGTTTCAATGGGAAATCCTCACTGCGTAATTTTTGTTGATGATGTAGATGAAATTGATATTGAAAAAATTGGTCCTATGTTTGAAAACCATCCTCTCTTCCCCGACCGTGTAAACACTGAATTTATAAGGATCATAGATAAAAACAATATTCAGATGAGAGTCTGGGAAAGAGGTTCAGGCGAGACTCTTGCCTGCGGAACGGGTTCATGTGCTGCCGTGGCAGCCTGTGTGCTAAATGGATATTCAGACTATGATGTGCCTGTAATCGTTCATCTCAGAGGCGGTATACTTACCGACACATATAAAAAAGACGGCACTGTTATCATGGAAGGAACAGCGTCGAAGGTTTTTGAAGGAATAATAGATACAGACGACCTAATATAAAAAATGTACCGGAATCGGCTTTTTACGGCTGATTCCGGTATTGTTGTTATTTTTAGAAAGACTGAATATCAGCCCTTTACAGCGCCGGCTGCAACACCCTTGATAATGTACTTCTGGCAAATCAGATAGAATATTATAACAGGAATAATGCTGAGGAGGATCAGCGCCATAGTAGCGCCAAGATCAACCTGACCATAGCTGCCCTTCAGATACTGGATATGGATCGGAATTGTACGATATTCGTTGATATCCAGTACGAGATACGGGAGGAGATAGTCGTTCCAGATCCACATGATCTCAAGAATACCTACTGAGATCATGGTAGGACGAAGCATCGGGAACACGATAGTAAAATATGTTCTGAGCGGTCCGCAGCCGTCAATTGCAGCTGCCTCTTCTATCTCTATCGGTATGGATTTAACAAAACCGACAAACATAAAGATTGCAAGACCTGCACCAAAACCAAGATATACTACCGGAATTGTAAATGGCGTATTCAGATGTAAAGTATCGGCAGTTTTTGAAAGAGTATACATTACCATCTGGAAGGGTACAACCATAGAGAATACGCAAAGATAATATATTACCTTGCAAAGGAAAGAATCAACTCTTGCTATATACCACGCAGCCATTGATGTGCAAAGTATGATAAGGAACGTAGAAAGAAGAGTTATGATAAAGCTATTGATAACACTGTTTACAAACGGATAGTTACCTATAGTCATACCATTAACGAAGTTTGAGAATCCAGCCCATATATCCGGATGTTCGGCATCGTTTATAGGCAGCATGAAAGTATCAGTTTTTACATATGTGTTTGATTTAAAAGAGTTATTAAGAACAGCAAGAACCGGGAATACATATACAAGACTGATGATAGAGAAAACTATAGTCAGAGATATTCCGCTTTTCTTGCGTGATACCTTTTTCGCTTCCTTAAGAAGCTCAGGATCTATCTGCTTTGCAGCTTCATTATTTTTTTTCATTACTGCTGCACCTCTTTCTTACGGGTATAGGCAAGCTGTACAAGACCTATAACAGCAACAAGGATAAAGAACATTACTGCCTTAGCCTGTGCTGTACCGCGGGAATTAGTGTTTGCTCCGTAGAACGTATTGTAAATATTAAGAGCAATAAGTTCTGTCTGCTTTATAGCTGCTCCGTCTTCCATGTTTATCGGCAAACCGCCTGTAAGTGCAAGGTTCTGGTCGAAAAGCTTGAAACCGTTAGTCAGCGACAGGAACATACAGATCGTAATAGAGGGCATTACATTAGGAATTGTAACATTCCAGAGTATCTGCCATGAGTTTGCGCCGTCAATTCTTGCAGCCTCAAACAGATCGTCAGGTATCGCATTCAGACCGGCTATGTAAATTATCATCATATAACCTATCTGCTGCCAGCATATCAGTATTATAAGTCCCCAGAAACCCCAGGTACTGTTTGTCATAATTGAATCTTCAAAGGCCGACAAAAATCCGTCAAATATCATCGACCAGATATAACCGAGTACGATACCGCCGATAAGGTTAGGCATGAAGAACACGGTTCTGAACAGGTTGCTTCCCTTTATACCCTTAGTCAGAGCAAGAGCAACAGCAAAGGCAAGAATA
>CACXDE010000057.1 GCA_902766305.1 uncultured Ruminococcus sp.
GTTGAGGCTCCGGAGGGGGATTGGACAGGTATTATATTCTGCCGTATGAATCCTGCAAGAACAGAAAACAGATGGAATACATCCGGCGAATCCGGTTCAACTAAGCCGGTATGGGGGCAGACAGAAAACCTGACAATTCCGGCTGATGATAATAATTGCTTTACTGTTGAAGAGAATGTCTGGACTGATGTTACCGGTACGTGGAGCAAATATACTGCGCAGCATACCCACACCTACGGCGAGCCTGCATGGTCATGGGCAGATGATAACAGCAGCGCAGCAGCAGCATTCACCTGCACTGGATGCGGTGAAACAGCAGAAACGATTGGCGGTACTGTTTCCGTTTCACTCGGTGACGGAGTTTGTACCTATACTGCTTCTGTAACAAAGGACGGCAAAGAATATACAGGTACAAAAACTGTAAATGATGTTACAGATACGCTTCTAAGCAAATGCTGGGCTTATCAGAGACTGGCAGACGACAATCAGAAAGAGCTTTACAGAAGACTACTGACATTCGCAAGAAGCGTTGTAAGAGGTGAACAGACAAGCTCAGTATTCACCTATACACCTGATTTCAAGACAACATGGACTTCTGCCGAACTCGGTCTTGGCTCAACGGCAAGTTTTAATAATACCTCTGACGCTGTTAAGGCGAAAATAAACGCTCTCTTCCCTTATAACAACCAAGAGGATATGACGGCTGTTGTTAATGCACTTTTGGCTGACTGTCCGTATGAGTTCTACTGGTTTGATAATACACATGGCTATTCCTACGGAAGGACAGGCTATTCTCTCGGCTGTTCAGGAACAACCGGCGCATGGACTGTATCTTTCGCTCCTGAGCAGTCATTCAGCGTCACAATGCAGGTTTCTCTGAATTATCAGGGCAGCACAACGACATCTGTCAACACTGCAAAAATAAATGATGTTAAAAATGCTGTTCCGCTGTCTGCTCAGACAATAGTAAACAGATACAAGAATGTTTCAGATTATCAGAAATTAGAAGGCTATGCTAAAGATCTGTGCGCAGCTGTGGATTACAATGACAAGGCAGCAGCCAGAAACGTAAATGAGTACGATGCAGACCCATGGCAGATTGTTTATGTATTTGATGATGATGAAAGCACAAAGGTAGTATGCGAAGGCTATTCAAAGGCATTCAAGTATCTTTGCGACCTGACAAGCTTCAGCAGCAGCAGTATAAAATGCTATCTTGTTACAGGAACTCTTTCATCAGGCAATAATGACGGCGGCGGACATATGTGGAATGTTGTTACCATGGAGGACGGCAAAAACTATCTTGTTGATGTTACAAACTCTGATGAGTGTACAAACAGAGAGTATCATGCTTTCTTCCTCAAGGGCTGGACTCCTTATAGTCAAGGCTGGTACAAGGTCAGCAGCCGCAATAACAGCAATGACAATCTTTACTACATATACGATGATGAAACAAAAGCACTCTGGGGCGACGGAATACTCACACTGAGTACAGCAGATTATGCAGAGTCACCATTCCTTGTTGCCGCAAGCCTTACACTTACAGGCGACATAAGCGTAAATCTCTATGTGAATGCTTCAAAGGAGCTTGAACAGGATGCAGGCGCATACATGATGATAAAGGATCCGAACGACAAAGAAGCGGTTAAGTATCTTCTCTCCTCTCTTGAAAAGAAGAACGGCTGCTATATTGCAAGATGCAAGGTCAACGCTGCCCAGATGGGCGAAGATGTTTCATTTGAGCTTTATAACGGTTCAGGCGTAAGGCAGACGCTGTTAAATTCTGATAAGACAAAGTCATTTGACACATTCACCTATTCCGTCAACACCTATATAGAGAAAGTCAAGGACAATGACGATCTTCTCGGAAAGACAGCGAAGGCGATGCAGAATTACGGCGCGTGGGCAAGACAATATCTTGTAAATGCAAATAAAATACCGGCAACAAGTGAAATTGCTGTACCTGCTGCTATAACTGATGTCAATTCCGATGATCTTAAAGACTACGATGTTGTAAAGAGCAGCGGATTCAGTGTTCCGGATACCAATATGTCACTGCTTGTAGAATCAGAAACATCTATCAGAATCTACTATACAGGAGATAAAATAGACGCAGCAGTTTCAAGCAGCGGAAAGAATGTTGATTTCGTAACCGGAACAAACGGCAGCTATAATTATATTGAGATACCGAACATTTCGGCTCAGGACATTGACAAGACATTTTCCATATCCTTCGGCGATAAGGGAACTTTGAATGTCAGCGCACTTTCCTACGCATATGTAATATTGAAGGCTCACAATAACGATAATTCAGATATCTGTAATACTGTAAGAGCTTTGTTCAAATATAATCAGGCGGCAGAGGAATTTTTCTCATAACAAATAAATAAAGCATAAAAAAAGCAGGAGCACCAATCCGGAATGGGGTCGGAACGCTCCTGCTTTTATGTAAAAATAAGTAAAAGTTTTAGGAAAGTATAGTAAACGACAAAAATATTTCTCTTTTGTCATTCCGAGCGTAAGCGAGGAATCTTTCCTGCAAAATCAGCTTTACTGGAAAAGA
>CACXDE010000058.1 GCA_902766305.1 uncultured Ruminococcus sp.
CTCATACGGTGCTGTCATCCAGATAGCATTTACACCGAGGTCATTGAAGTAGCCGTCATTGATCTTATCTGTGATACCCTTGAAGTCGCCGCCGTGGAATGTAGCTCTGCTGTCGCCTGCAACAGTCTTCACACGGTCGTAAGCATTGTCGTTTGAGGTATCGCCGTTATTGAAACGGTCTGTCAGCAGGAAGTAAACTGTAGCGTTATCCCATGAGAACTGCGGTGTCTCACTTGATGAAGCAGCATTTACTTCTATAGGCGCATCATTTGTTAGTGCGACTGTACTTGCAAAGGCTGTTCCTGAGAACACACAAGCAGCAGAAAGAACGCCGCTGAGTGCTCTCTTGAAAAATTTGTTTTTTGTTTTCATTTTTTACCCTCTTTCTTGAATATTTTTTGACCCGTCCGGACGTTCCCCTGAGAATTGGTCTTACGCAGCTTCTCAGTAATATACTGCTCCCGCTCTGCTGCAAAGATCAATACACACCCGGACAAAGATCTGTTTTTAAAGCCGACATCTGAAATCCGATCACATACAGATAAACCCCCTTAAAAATACGTGACCAGCGCGGCGCCGAATCCTTAATGTGAGGATTTTCCATTTAACAAAGTTATCTGACTTGGATTGCTATAGAATGACCGGATAACAACCTTAAGCTTCTGTATTAATAATATAACATTCTTGAAAAAAAGTAAATCAGAATGATAAATTATAAAATATTTTTTTTCAGTCAAAATTATTTTTGTTTATTACTACAATTTTTTTATAGTCTTATTGTTGAATTTAGCTAAAGAAAAGCCGCCGGAAAGAATCCTCAGCAGAACCCATTCCGGCGGATGATAAGCGTTTTATCTTCCTCTGTATTTATATTTTTTTCCGTTTATACGCATTGGCTTGTATGAAGAATGCTTATAGTAGCGTTTCCTTGTAAAGGATAAATCTCCTCCGCCTTTAAGGCTGAGAATCAATATCACAAGCACGGCAGCGGCTAATCCGATAACTGACCAGAAAATAACCCCAACTACAAAAGCTGTGTCTTCTTCCTCCCTGTACATATTAGTATTGTTATCAGCCCTCGATACGGGCAAAGGAGCATTCATAAGACCATTCTGCTTGATTTGTGACTTCTTTTTTTCAGGCTGGGAAGAATTTTTCTTTGTCTCATAATCGGGATCATCTCCCGGAAGAATATACTGCTTTGCTCTCAGAGAATCGAACGGATCAGCCACAGATACCTGAGATTCCTCCTTACTGCCTTCGGCATGTGAACTGACGGATGACTCTCCGCCGGAAACAGTATATTCCAAAAGAAGACTGCTTTCACTGCTATTCTCACCGCTGTTCTCTTCACTGCTGCTTTCATATATGTAGCTGTATTCATCCGGAGACGATTTTTCTTCATTTGAATATTCAGAAGGCTGACTGAAATATCCGCTTATCTCTTCCGGACTGCTTTCAGATTGATAAGACAGCTCTGATGGATATGAAGCCGCCTCTGATGAATAACTATAGGAGCTTTCCTCTACAGCGCTCACACTGAAAGAACACACAAATGCAGCCATAGCAAGAATTATTACTGTCCGCATCCATTTTTTTATCATTCCGTTCACCGCCAGTATAACAATATACTCTTTTATTATATCAGATTTTTTTGTTATCCCCAACCGTTATATTGACAAAATTTTACAATTTATCCCCCTGCTTATTTGTAAGAAAAACAAAATCACCCCTCATGTCCCCATTGCCTTATTTTTGAGAGTCCGGCTGATGACTTTTCCCAAAAGATGACCGGTATATTTTACCTCCTCGATTGAATTTGAATCAGACCCCACTTCTATCAGCAAAGAACCGGGGCATATATCCATGTGATAGGAAAAATCGCCGAAATCCATAGGGCGTGCAAGATCAGAGTACATATCGACTGCATTTTTCTGAATATTAAGCGCAAAACGCAGATTGTATTCCCAGTCATTAAAATCCGGATCATCATCATAATTATATCCGGCAAGTATCATAAACTGAGCTGCTTTTTTTCCGTTTACTGTACAGACCGGCTTTGAGCGGCTGTTTTCAGTGCCTATTCCGTCACGGTGGATATCAAGAATAACTTTTATAGAAGGATATTTTTCAAGGTTCTTCATTACAGTTTCATAGCTTCTGCTGTAAGCGTCTGTATAGCTTGCATCATGTACTGTTGTGTCGTGTATCGTTACTATACCGTTTTTATTCAGCTCCTTTGCAATTTCGTCCCCTACTGCACAGACATTTTCGCTGTTGTCGCTGCTTCTGGGATAATAGCTTTCATAGTAGTATCCCGTATCATAGGGCAGAAAGCTCTCGCTTGTGTGGGTATGATATATAAGAACCTGAGGTTCGTTTGTGTTTTCTATGCTGAAACCAAGTCTTCCCTCAAGCTCTTCTTTTATATCTATGTCAGCGGAAGAAATATTCTTTATCTGCACACCGCCGTAAGCTTCATTCCCCTGAACAGATGTAAATTCCAGAACAGGATACTGCACTTCGCCTTCATGGTCGGCATCATACTGATCTATTTCAGACTGAGACGGTTCACGGTAGACAAAATCATCTTTTTCATTCTTATTATTCTTTTTATCATCATTTGGTTTTGTGACTGACTTTTCCTGAGACACAGAGTTTTCACTCTGTATTGTGGACGCAGAAGGCGCAGCAGCCGGTTTATACTCATAATTTCCGGAAGGGAGAACCGTTTCGGCTGCTATCCGGTCAATAGAGTTCAGAAGACCCGTCTGGCTTACCCTTAACGCCGTACAGATGACTCCGGTACACAAAAGTGCGCCCGTCATTACACCTATTCCTACTCTGTGCGCAGAAACCATCATAACGTCCTCCTCTATAAAATAAGCTCAAAGTCCAAAGCTCTAAGCTCAAAGCATGATTATAAAAAGTATATTCCTTAGACAGATGGAAAAAGTCTGGAGTGCCGCTCTTTAAGCTTACAGCTGATAACTTACAACTTGCTTTGAGCCCTAACAATTCCACATTCCACATTCCACATTCATAATGCTTTGAGCTAATTAATATAATTATATTCTGGCGGGGAACTGATTATTACAATTCAGATGAGGCTTACAAGATCGTCAAAGGAGTATTCTCTTTGAAGAGCGCAGTTTACAGACATTCCTATAAGCTTTGCGCCCCTTTCAGTGAGCAGGTCAATCTCCTTAGGCGTTACCATAAGGGAGCATTTTCTGTCGAAGGCTGCCTGTCCTCCTGTAAGGTCACTGACAAGTGTATATGCGTCAACTACAGTCGGTATCCCTATCCCCACTACCGGTATGCCAAGCGTTTCACGGTTCAGCTGCAAACGGTTGTTGCCTATTCCCGAACCGGGCGAAATTCCGCTGTCGCTGATCTGGATCGTTGTACCGAGCCTTGAAACGCTTTTTGAGGCAAGTGCATCCACAGCAATAACAGCAGCAGGCGAAAGGCTTCTTATCAGGGACAGTACTATCTCCCCTGTTTCTATCCCGGTCTTGCCTAAAACCCCCGGCGACAGTACAGCTGTGGGGCGAAGTCTTGACAGTCCGGTGCTTTTGGCTATCTCGCCGGTTATATGCCGTGTAGCTATAACGGTCTGGGCAGACACAGGTCCAAGCGCGTCTGATGTGATATCCGTATTGCCGATACCGATAACCAGCACCATGCCCTTTTCCGGCAGCATGGATAATATCTCGTCAGAAATGATCTCTATCTGTTCTCTTACATCCCTGAAATTATCCGACAGAGGCAGAGATTCTACCGTGACATATTTTCCCATAGGCTTGCCTATACGCTTGGAAGCTGATCTGGTAAATATATGCAGTCTGTAAATATTCATTCCGCATATGCTTTCTTTATCAAAAAATATTCCCTCTGTATCCTCTCCGCTCATCTCGTGCGATTCCAGCGCAAGGTCTGTTCTCAGTACCACTAACAATCACTCCCTGAACATTTCAATTGTAATCAAAACGGCAGAACTTTCCCGTTTCCCGGGGGAACCCCTTTCCTAAAAAAACTAATTTTTTATATTAGTTTTATTTTTCCCGGACAATTCTTATATATAACAAAAAATCACCGCCTGCCCGTAACAAAACGAGCAAGCGGTGTTTTTTAATTATCCGGTTTTATTTATTATTTGACATATTTCTGTGCATCCTCAAAGTAGCAGTACATAGCCTTTACAAGATTGCAGAGAACTGTATTATCAGGCTTGTTTTTAAGAACAGAATAAGCATAACTCATCGGTGAGCAGGAAAGTGTATATGTAGCGGCCACTCCATCCTTCTTACCGTTTATCTCAAAAGTATTGATAGAACCAAGCTTATTCGCCGGAATATTTGTTATCTGAACATAATAGTAGTTATTCTTGCTGTTTAACTTAGGTGTAAGCTCAACTGCTGTACCGTCAATATAGGTCTTGAAGGTCAGGCTGCTCTTTTTACCGCTTTCAATATCTACATACAGTCTCAGAGTAGTCTTATCCTCGATCAGGAGTGAAAGACCCTTGACAGTCACTCCGTCCGGAAGAACAGAACCATCTGCCGCCTTTGCCTTATAGTCTTTCTCCAGACTTTCAGCTGTTACAGCCTCCATCCTTGTTTTTACGTCAGCATTAAGTGAATCTTCGTCAACTGCATCTCCGCTGAAATAGCTGCTTGCATAAGCGCCATAGGAGTACATTGAATCTGCAACCGTAACCGTAGCCGGTGCATCCTCAAGATAAGAATTTACCGTTGTTTTGTAGACATTGCCTTCAACCTTACTATTATCCGAAGCCTTGTACAGGTCAACAAGATTACCGTTGCTGTCCAGAACCTTGAATGATATTTCCTCATCCATATCAGGAGCATTGACAGTGTATGTAAACTTGTAGTCGCCAATTGTTCCCTGGCTGCTGTCTATGATTCTGTAATCAGCAGGAGCAAATGTCTTTTCGCCCTTAGGACCGTCCATAACTACAGTGCCGTCCTCAGGCATATTAGCAGCGTAAATATTCAGACCGATCTCTCCGCCGATAGTAAGGCTGCGGCTCTTGAGTGTAGGGTATGCAACCTGAGGTATTAATTTAACAGTAATTTCCTTTGATTCAGAATTGCCGTTTGAATCAGTTACAGTACATTTGAATGTATGATTACCTGTTGCTGATACAGAAATTGTGGCAACATTTCCATTCTGTGTCTTTGTCACATTCTGTTCAGTAGTAGTAAAGTTATATGCAAGCTCGCCGTAACCGCCGTCTGCATTTGCTGTAAGAGTGAACTCTTCATTAACATAGGGTTCTTCACTTGAAGCAACAAGTTCAAAAGTAAGAGCTTTAGTTACATTGATCTCCAGTGTTTTAGTTGCAGTATCGCTGTCCTTAGACGCAGTTACTGTGGCTGTATATTTTCCGGCCTTGTCACATGTAAACACATGATTTGTGCCGGATGTCTCTACAGCACTGCCGTCCGGGTCTTTGACCGAAACTTCTACTGTGCTGCCTGATGTTGCTGTTGTATCAATATACAGTTCCTCGCCTGTATAGAATATACTGCTGTCAGTGCCAAGCTGTCCGTTTCTGTGTTTGATTGAAGCATTGACGGAAACATTTGAAGTAGGCTTTTTCTTAATTACAAACGGCACTTTTACTTCACCGACACCTGCATAATCACCCTGCCCTACAACCGTAACATAGTATGTTGTATCAACATTAGGTTCTCCTACTTTACCTGCCATTGCTTTTACACGATAATCCTTCGGATTCGATGTCGTACCAGCTTCAAGAACTTTGGTAGGATCATCATGATCAACTACCTTCAAAACTGTTGGCTTATATGATGTTGTTCCATCATAAGTATATTCATAGCAATCAAGCGTAACGTCATCTGCTGTGAATGTAGGAGCTGTATTTTCATATGTATCACTTGATTCAAGAGTTACAGTCTGTGTATACTGCGTTCCTGAATATGAACTCAGTACAAGAGTCAGCGGCATACTCTGTGCGTTCGGAGAGATAGACTTCGTATACTTAGGATTGACACCGCTGTACATAGATGACGCAGTGGAAGTCTCCTCAGTTTCCGTTATAGTGCTTGTAGTAGCAACATTGGGAAGAATATATGCCTTGTATGAATCTCCCTCAAAGCTTTTCATAGCGAAAACAGGAGTATAGCTGCCGCCCTTTGAAAGCTTCTTAGAAGTATTATACAGAGTACCGGTACTATTATCCCAAATCTTAACACTGTCGATATTACCTGCAAAAAGTGATTTACTCACTACTGTAGCCTGAGCAACCTCAACATCACTGCTATGAGCTGACTCGTCATAAGCTGAAAGTGCAGAATTATAATTATAGGTTCTTACACAGACAAAGAGATTTTTTGAATTTCCCTGTACAGCTGCAACACCTACACCGATCTGTTTTAAATCTGTATTGGTAAGGAGATCATCGAAATAATAACTATCGTCATTTGCTTTCAGCTGCTCAAAGATCGTATCGACAGTCATAGAAGAAGTGTAATTCTTTACAACTCCTACAGCCTCAACTCCGGTGTTTTCATTCCAATATTCACCTGACAGATAGTTTGTATTTGGCAGCATAGGCAGCTGTGCAGCTCTTTCCATTGCTTCATCTGTCAGCTTGTCAATAGCCTTTAATGAAGAAGACCTCGCACCATTGATTTTAGCAAGCAGCGCATTAGCTATGGTGTATTTTCTTGTTACACCGTAGATAACAGCCTGTAGTGTATCGTCATCCGCTGCTGATGCGCTGATTCCGCCGACTGCAAAGACAGACATTACCATAACTGCGGAGAGAACGGTACTAAGGACTCGCCTTAATAGTTTACCTTTCATAAGTTTTTCAACCCTTTCTGTATTTTTTTCCGGCAGAAGCTTCCGCCGGATCAATTTACATTCATTATAACATTATGACAAAATTTTTTCAACAATTATTTTAATTATCACAGTAATTTTTTGTACAAAAAAGTAAACAGGGATACCTTTTTATCAAAAAGAAATATCCCTGAAAACCGTTTAAATACTATTTTACGGTAAGTGTAAATTCCTTGGATACTACATCGCCCTCGCCGTACTGGTCTTTGACATTTATCTTGACATTGTAAGTACCTGCTGATGCGGGCTTGAAAGTAACAGAATCATATTTTGTATACGCTGAACCGCTGGAAGTCACATATGCCTTTGTCCATGTGCTTGCTGTTGACTTCTTGTAATAGTAAGCGTATTTGTACGGGCTTGTGCCGCCGCTTGCCTTGCCTGTGAGGGTAACAGTCGTATTGACATTTACGCTTGTTGCGCTTATCGTTGAGCTGTTCACAAGTGCCGGAGCTTTTACCGTTACAGTGAAGTCCTTTGATACAACTGTACCATTGTTGTCCTTGACATTTACCCTTGCTATATACGTTCCGGCTGCTGTCGGCTTGAAGGTCTTGGAGGTTGCTGTGCTGTACGCTGCTATCTTTGTCCAGTCGCTGGCTGTTGACTTTTTGTAATAGTACGCATAGTTATACGGTGTTGTACCGCCGCTTGCCTTGCCTGTGAGGGTAACAGTCGTATTGACATTTACGCTTGCTGCGCTTATCGTTGAGCTGTTCACA
>CACXDE010000059.1 GCA_902766305.1 uncultured Ruminococcus sp.
CCATAAATTATGCTGGTATAGCTCAGTAGGCAGAGCGCATCCTTGGTAAGGATGAGGTCACCAGTTCGAATCTGGTTATCAGCTCTCAAAAAACATAGGAAAAATGCGGCTTTCAGAAAATGAAAGCCGCATATTTTTTTCACAAAACATAAAACTGATCATAATCTGATCATTTTTTGTTCATAGGATAAGAAACTGATCATTTGTTTTCGAGCATGATTAAAGGGAGCCGCCGTGATGGTGACTCCCCATTTTTTACGATGTGTCCTCTGTAAGTGAATTGATAAAAGTATTAAGTAATGTCAACGTCCTTTGTCAGTGCGTGAATGTTTGCACATTCTGAACCATCACCTATCTATAACTTCAATGCTTAAAATATCAAGCATTTTCTGACCTGATATATACTGGCTTCCATATTCAACTATAAATGTTTCAGGATACAGCACACGCTTATAACCAATGGTCAAATGAAGATAAGTTGCATCTATATGTTTGTATAATATAAATTTCGTATTATGCAGCTTTGTTTTGAATGACAGCTTTTTTACATCAAAGTCTACAATAATTTTGTTACTGCTGTCGTAACTAAGGAAATCTTTTATATGCTCAAAATACTTTATTCTGTTTTCAATCAGGTGATATAAATTGCTCTTTTGAATAGTACTGCTCTTTATTGTTTCAGACAATATCTGCTTATACACTCTTGCGGGCTGTTTATTTTTTAGCTGCTCTACATCAGTCAGTTTTTCAAGTCCTAAAAGGTGATAAAAATTTTCTGCTGAAAAATGTATTATGATTTTAATATCATTTTCAATTACAAAAGCATAGTCTTTACCAAGCAATTTTTCGTACAGCTTTGCACATTCCAATATATTATCCATAATTCCTCACGAATAAAGGCACTCCGAGTAAATCGAAGTGCCCTGTATTTTGAAATATCGGTTTTCTTGACTTAAAGTCATAGTTGTAAACGGGCTCACCGAAAACCTTCCCGGCACCTCCGCACCAACTCACACAACGAAGAAGTATGCCTCAACGGTGATACAAGATGCTTTATCTTGTAATACTATTATATATCATTTACGCCACAAAAGATACATATAATTTAACCAAATTTTCAAATTATTATTTATGTAATTTTATGAACTGGGTTCTTTGTTTTTCGTTCACCTTTACGATGCGTCCTCTGTAAGTGAATTAATAAAATTACCGAGGTTCTGTGCTGCAAGACGTTCCGTTTCTTCTATGGCATGAACGTAGCGGTCGGTAGTTTTAAGCTGCGAATGTCCGAGTCTTGCAGCCACGGACTTGATATCCGTACCGTTGATCAGTGAAAGTGTAGCAGACGTATGTCTGAGTGAATGAAATGTTCTGTGGGGTAAATTATGCTTTTCTAAGAAATCGGAAAACATTTGTGTTGGCGAGGTCGGATATATAATACAGCCTGTATCCTGAATAAAAATCCAGTCATCGCCCTCCCATGCTGTTCCGAGCGTGTATCTCCAGTTGCTTTGTTCCTTCTTGTATTGCAAAAGCATTTCTACAATATAGTCAGGCAAAGTGATTTTTCGGGTTTTACCGCTTTTAGTCGATTTGATACCTGCATGTTCACCTTTTACACAGTAAGCACTTTTTGAAATAATAGCAACTCCGGTATCGAAATTAATATCCTTCCATTCCAAAGCAACCAGTTCCCCACGTCTGCATCCTGTGTTGATTGCCATATGTATTAACAGCTGAAACATGAGCGGTTCTTTTTTAAGACATTTCAGCATTTGCGATAATTCATTCGGATCATATATTTCTGTTTTCTGCTCCCCGATTGGCGGGAGCTTTATTTTTTTACCATCCGATGGATTTTTTGCAATAAGTTCAAGACTGTATGCATGGTGCATGATAGATTGAAGAACGACATAATACCTATGAACAGTTGCGGGTGCATATTTCTTGCCTTCTTTTCCATCCAGACGATAATCTCCTGTTGAAAGCAGATTGATAAATTTTTGTATATGTGCAGGTTTGATATCTTTAAGTTTCAGGTGTCCGAGTGCAGGAATGATAAAGCAGTCTATCACGCGCCTGTAAGCAGTCATACTGTTTGGGGATAGCTGTTCCTGAACATCGTTCAGATACATCGGTATAAAGTCTACTAATTTAATGTTTCCGTCAACAGATGATGTACCGTTCCTAAGACTTTCCTCAAAAAGTGCCGCTTGTCGTTCGGCTTCCTTAAGAAGTTGTTTTTCGGTGTAAGGTCTGTCAGGTTTCCATGTCATAGACTTTATAATAGGCTTTCCACTGACATCTGTCCCTAAAGTTACCCTTATTAAAAACCTGTCACCGTTTTTCCCTCTGCGTTGAATGTTTGCCATTATTTGTCACCCTCTATGTTATTAATTTCCATCTTTGGGATTCTAGATACTGTTTTGTCTTTCCAACCTTCAAATATTGATCTGATAACCGATAATAGACTTGCGTCAAACAGTTGCTTA
>CACXDE010000060.1 GCA_902766305.1 uncultured Ruminococcus sp.
AAGTAATATATTGCCCCTGTGGGAGTTTTCTCGGCTCTCGCAGGGGCTTTACATATTCTCTTTTATCATATCTTTTTTCAGTTAAGACCGCCGTACTGAGAAATAATAATTTTAGCTAAGTCAGGGTTGGGATTTTTGATGTTCACAGGGTATTGAAGTTTTTTCTCATATACAAACATTAATCAGCCCTCCTCGTTATTCCAAGGCCACGGGTCGGCTATCCATGCCCAGCGGCTGCCTTCGTATGATACAGTCAGCGGTCCGAACATTTCTTCATATTTTTTCCTTAATTCTGCACACTGTTTCTCGTACTTTTTTAGTACTGCCGCAGCCGATTTATCATTAGGATGAGTATCAAGATAAACATGAAGCTCATGCACTGCAAACTGAATAGATGAAAGCCTTCTCAGCATCTTGTTTCTCTCATTCATTTTTATCCCCCTCCTTTTTTTGTCCGCCTTTGAAAGGGAAATTCAGATCCGGAAACAGCGTTCCTGCACACAGCGCCTGTTCCGGTGCATACAATTTCCCGGCATTCTGGTAGGGTACATATGCCATTGCCTCGCTTACCTTTTTTGGTATTGGTTCTATGAAAAACTCAGAGTTTTCAAGCTCTCTTATCACATCCATTTTATCTTCTCCCTTCATGTTTTTGATTGCCGACAGTTCAGATTACAGCTCAAAGCGTTGATAGCTCAAAGCTAAAAGAGTGGTGTACAGTTTATCACAACTTTATAACCTTTCACACTACACACCTATAGTAAACGTCATTTATAAAATCCTATTGTCAGCCTGAAAAATATTTCTCCTCCCTGTCATTCTGAGGAAAGCATCGACAAAGAATCTTTTGAGTTACGTTGCTTTTGTGAAAAAGATCCTTCGCTTACGCTCAGGATGACATTGGGGCAAAACTTTTGTCGTTTACTATAATTCCACTTTCAGATTTCCACATTCCACTTTATTTACTGCCGGATAATATATACTATGACGTCATAAAAGTATTTGGTACTTTCTGAATAAAAATTATAAAACAGTAAATAATATCAGCAACAACAAAAATGCCAGATGAATACATCATAATTTCCGTGCGACACGAAAGTCTGATAATTCATCAGGCTAAAAGTTTTAAAAGGAGTTTTTGTATGAATTACGATGACAAACAGCTTTTAGGAGATATTTGCCAGCTTGCTGATACCGGTATGGAAGCCGCCGGAACTGTTCTTAAAAAGGTTGAAGAGCCGGCTCTGAGAGAAGAAATAGAGGAACAGTACAACGATTATTCTCAGGCTAAGGCCAAAGCAGAACAATCACTTATAGATGCCGGTGCTTTCCCGAAGGGCAATTCACCTATCCAGAAGGCGACAATGTGGGGCGCTATCCAGATGCAGACTCTTTCGGACACTTCCTCAGACCATATCGCCGAAATCATGATAAAAGGCACTAACAGCGGTATTCTTGATCTTACAAAGGATATCTCTCAGTGTCAGAATGCGTCCGACTCTACAGTTCGCATGGCTCAGCGCTTTATCAAAAACGAACAGCGCCACATCGAAAACCTCAAAGTCTTTTTATAAAAAGTGGAATTATAAGTTGTCAGTTATAAGCTCAAAGAGTGGTGTTCATGCTTTGAGCTTAAAACTTATCTCCTGTCATTCTGAGGAGCGGATAATTCAATGTTCAATGTACAATGATGCCGTACCGGACATTTATTTCTTTTGTTGTTTCAAAAGTTCGCCCTGCTTGTCATTCTGAGGAGCGACTCTGCCATTTAAAAATATGCAGCTTTTTAACTTGAAGGTAACAATGCACTCTGATATTTTCAAAAACAAAGCGACGAAGAATCTTTCCGATTACGCTGCTTTTGTGAAAAAGATCCTTCGCTTACGCTCAGGATGACATTAGGGCAAAACTTTTGTCGTTTACTATAGCAGTTATCAGCTTTGACACAACTGATAACTGACAACTTACAACTTACAACTGATAACTTACAACTGATAACTGTTTTAGCTTCAATTTGTAATTCTGTGTTACAAAAAAAGGACGAAAAATCACTTGTTTTTTGTCAGATTGATAGAAATTTGTGACTATTATTGAAATTTTAGTGACATTTGCTATAACTTGTTGTATAATAGAAATATAGATTATACGAAATTATACGAAAATCGTGAAAAGCGGAGGTATTTTTTATGACAACCATGATTTCCTATTGGCTGAAATTCTACAGACACGAAGCAAGACTTACACAACAGCAGGTCGCAGACAGACTGAAAATCGAGCGCAGTACCTATACATACTATGAGACCGGCAAGACAAAGCCTGACATCAACACCCTTATCAAGATAGCTAAGGTATATAACATCAATTATACTCAGCTTCTCCAGGGTGTGGAAGAAGAGCTTGAAGCAGCGGTTGCTGAAATACATTCCGGTCCTGCTGATGAAGACAGTCTGAAATACCGTACACATGCTACGACCAAGTATGAGGTAGAGCTTCTCTTCGTTGTGAGAAATCTTAACCCAAAGCAGAGAAAAGAAGTCATGAATTTTGCAAAACAATATCTTTCTCAACCTGAAGAATAATAAAAGATATGCAAAAACTGATTAGCCCCCCGATCGTTGACCGGAGGGCTTTAGTTTTTTCTGTATTATAATTTAAATCAAAAATGACTATACACGGCAAAAGCTCTTCATTTGCTGATGAATATGCTTCAGATAATGATATTCCATTCAGAACTGTATAAAAACATAATTTCCATTAACCGCAGACTGCACTAAGCTGAGGGTCATCTTTTATATCCGTCCTGATCTGCCAGATTTCAACATGCCTTGCCGCTTCCTCCGGTTCTACAAGATAGAAGGGGCTTGTCATCTGCAAAGTCAGATAACCGCCGTTTTCAGTTGCGAAGACAGAACAATTGTAAAATGGGTAAAGCGCATTTATATTGTGCGTATAATTCTTCACAAGCGCAAAGTCCCCGGATATATATCCGGCAAAGCCTTCTGTATCATTTACTCCTATCTTTAGCCTTGTACCGGATTTACCGCATGATCTGACTTTTACATACTCATCGTCTATCGTAAGCCTGATATCTGACCAGCTGCACCCGTCCCACAGTGTCATTATCTTTCCCGGCTTCTCAGGCGTAACAGCCCTGCCCTGTGCGGCAAAAACAAAACCGCCTTCGGCGAACGGTGTTTCGGTATAAATGCTCAGCTTCAGGTTTTCTTTGGATTTGTTCATGAC
>CACXDE010000061.1 GCA_902766305.1 uncultured Ruminococcus sp.
TATTCCGAGTACGGGGATACAGGCATTTTCTCCTTTGATTCGTTCAGCAGTGAGATATTACAGCCGTTCCATGAATCGCTTGAACTTGCAAAGGAACACGGTATCAAAAATTATGTACTTGACCTTTCAACCAATAGCGGCGGAGACTCAGGTGTTGCTTGCTGTATATTCAATATAATTCTGAACCGTGATTATATCACCTATGTTTCGCACATCAGCGGCAATGTATATCACGATCACGCCAGAACCGACAAAAACCTTGACGGAGTTATCGATGAAAAGGACGATGAAGTTTCCTATGATTTCAATTTTGCTGTTCTTGCGTCGAATATAAGTTATTCCAGTGCAAATATGATCCCTGTTTTCGCTAAGGACGAGGGTATAGTTCTTCTCGGTGAACATACAGGCGGCGGAAGCTGCTGCCAGTTCAAAATGTTATATCCCGAGGGCGGTACATTCAGTTGTTCCGGAGATCTTTCCGTAATTGATGCAAACGGTGATGATGTTGATCTCGGAGTTGAACCGGATTATGTTCTGTATTCGGATAATGAGGACGGAAGCCGCGATTATTCGGGTATGTACGACTTTGCACAGATCAGCGCAGATATCCATGAATATTACGGTGACGACGTTGAAAGCGTCGATGAAAGCATTGATGAAAATTCAGAGATAAACGAAGAGATAACTACAGATGTCAGCACCGATGAAGTTACAGTTCCGCCTGCTGCTGATACACCGGTCAGCAGTCCTGACACGGGCAATCTTAATATCTCTGTTATTGCTGCATTTGCTGCAGTATCACTCATGTCTGCCACAGCACTTCGCAAAAGAAAATAAATTCTTTTTATACTACGTGCGATATCAGAATGTCCAAAGGACATTCTGATATCCACCGTCGCAGACGGCGGGCAGCGCAATGTGCCGCAGGCGCTTCGTTCATACTTCCTCTGTAAAGCGGCTTTGCAGCTTTATGGGCTACTTTGCAACAGAGGCAGGTATATTGTGCCGGAAATAAAGAGAAGTACCTGAGAGTACAAGACAGATACCGATGATAGTCGATACAGCTGCGATATTTTTATTGGTGAAAATAATAATAGAACTCACGGAATAACTGCCAAAACGCCGGTTAGTCAGATGGTAAAACTCGTGAAAAACAATGCTGCTGTCCACATAATTAGGATGTTAAAGAAAACATACGCACTCAATTGAAAGATCTGATCCATAATACAATAACAACATAAAAGTCTCCGAGCGGATGTGCAAAGCATTTCCGCTTGGAGGTTTTCTATACAGCGTAGAATCGGCGTTTGTAGTAGTTGGTATCTTGTGACTATGGGAACTCTTATTAACACACTTTAACAACGCATCACATAGCATATTTTATGTCAATTCCCACTTCGTCACTAATGAGTATAGCATCTATTACCTGCACGGCGATAATATGCTTCTCTTCCATTGTCAAATTATCCCATCGGCTCATAGGTTCAACCAAAGGTGAGGTATCCACTTGTTTCTTGCCCTTCATGGAATGAAGTTCCTGTTCAAGTGTTTCCTTCTTTTCAGAGAGCTTTGTTATCTTGTCCTGTATGATGCTAAACAGCTTTTCATCTGCCATTTCGAGTTTATCAACATAATTGTTGATGCTCTCATCTATACGAACAAGTTCAGCCGTGATTTTCTCCATCTTCGGGTCAGGTTTACTCATTTCTTCCTTGGCTATCTCAAGTTGGTTTATCCTTCGTTTGATAGCTTCATAGGCAGCTCGTTCTACATCGTTGGGACGAATGTGTATCATTTTACGGACACAGCCTTTTGTAGTAAAAGCTCCCCGGCAGAAATAATATCTCCATTCGGATGTTTTGGCAACATTGGTATGATATGTCAAAAAAACACTATTATGACAATGGCTGCATTTTACAAGACCTGTGATCCAACTATGAGTAGTGCTGTGCTCACCACCCCATTTGCGGTTGTGAGCTTTTTTCTCTTGTACCATAAGCCATGTATCAGCATCTACAAGTCCTTCGTGATATCCGACCTTGACAAAAGCCTCATCAGTTCCGGGACAATGTTGCAGAAGTCCGTGGATCCCATCATAGGCGGAAATGTCATCCTTGACATTAAATCCTTGTGCCTTCATAAAATGGTAAACTCTTTGATCTGCTCTTACATAAAGAGGACTTTCAAGAAGTCTGCTGCACCAGGATCTGTCAATATTCCCTTTTCCTGTGTAGAAGTCATTTTCTCTTAAATAGATGATACAATCCTGTAAGCTCGTATCCGGCTTGCTGTAAACCTCAAAAATCGCTTTCAACGCAGCTGCTCTTTCATCGGGCACAAGGACAGAGCCTTTCTTACCATCCACGAATACCCTTTCGGATTTGTATCCGAAGTAGATCTTACCACCTTGATAGAAACCTGTTTCGCGTGCCTTTACAGCGTAGTTTTCCTTGACACGGTTTGCAATGGTCTCTCTTTCCGACTGTGCAAAGCCGAAAATGATAGTTACCATCAGGCGCCCGGCAGGTGTTGAGGTATCGATCTGTTCTGTGGTGCTTATTACTGCAACATCGTACTTTTCAAGCTCGTTGACTGCTCCAATAGCCTCATAAGTGTTTCTTCCGAAACGGTCAAGCTTCTTGACAACAATGTGACTGATAAATCCATCACGAGCATCACTCATCATCTGCATAAAGACAGGTCTGTGTGCATTGTCCTTCGCAGATTTACCATCCTCGACATAGAGTTTGTACTCTCTGTTGGGTAATTCTCTCTCACAAAAGGCTATGCAGTCGGATTGCTGTGCCTTTATGCTAAATGAATTCTTCTCCTTCTTTTCATCAGATACCGACCTTCTGACATATATTGCGATTACTTTGTTATCCATAATTCAACACTCCTGAAATGTGCTGATATGATAACCATTCAAGATGATTATACCACATCAGAGCACACTTTGTCAATTGCTTTGTTTGCATTTTCTGTGATGCTTTTATTATTTCTCATAAAAACATCGTAGATAGTGTTTATTTTGATCTGAAATGACCTTTCGTCTATCTTGTCGGGATAGTTGAGAGTGACATTTATTCCGTTCAGAACAAATCCTTTTTTCTCTTCCATAAAAGCACCTTCTTACTTGAATTTTCGGTTATTGATATATTATCGTAACAGGTATGAACAGGATAACGTGTTCTGCCATGTCCACGGGGAACTACAGAAAGTCGGTATATAATATTATCGCAAGCATTGATGAGAATAGGGGATATTCAGCGTTTGATGTTTCATATTCAGTTTTCAAGATCCTGTTTTTATGTCGTATTCATCTCATCTGTCTGTTGTGTTCATTATATCAGATATAGAGGTGTTAGTCAAAAAAGGGCTTTTGTTTAAATTGTCAAAATCGATTCTTTGGTACACACGTTTACGCACTCTATCAGTTTGTTTCGCGTTGGTTCATTTCGTTACAATTTGTTACAAATTGTTTCGTTTTGGTTCGTTTGCAACAAAAAATAGTGCTTTTGTAATATTTGTAGAAATAGGCTTTAAAAAAGTATGTTTTAAATATTCGTTGTATTATACAGATACACTACTGAGTTTTTGTTGGTTTTTACTATTTATCGAGAGCAAATA
>CACXDE010000062.1 GCA_902766305.1 uncultured Ruminococcus sp.
CCGTCACTGCCAGAGCATCCCGACCATAAGCTGTACGAGAAATATTTCCCGAACGGAGGCGGAAGTATCTTCACCTTTGAGATAAAGGGCGGTCAGAAGGAAGCCCATGCCTTTATAGACGCACTTGAAATATTCTCGCTGCTTGCAAATGTAGCAGATGTCAAGTCTTTGGTCATTCATCCTGCCACAACAACACATTCACAGCTCAGCGATGAAGAGCTTGCCGATCAGGGTATTACACAAAGCACGAACCGCCTGTCTATAGGTACTGAGCATATTGACGATATAATAGCCGATCTCGATCAGGCTTTCAAAAAAGTATTTGAGAAATAAGTTTTATCCTCCATACATCCGGAATGCCATTACCCGGAAAAAAGAAACTGCCGTACATGAAAATACGGCAGCTTATTTTTTTATTTTTCATTTTCATCAGAATTGGTTATCCTCATGCCGCCGGTATTTTTCGGACGGCGCGGGGTATTCTGCTTTACAGAAGATGTTCCGTTGGTGGTCTTGATAAAGTCCTTTGTAGTGTTGTGCGTAAGGTAAACAATATTTCCGATTATCGCAAGGCGTATAAAACGTATGATACATACAAGGGTAAGTGCAAGAAGTATGCCGCAGACCACAATTTCAATGACACAATTATTCTTCAGTATTTCAAGCTGATCTGCCGGAATGAGTCCAGCATTTTCGTTATAGACACCAAGTGCTTTTACAGCCTTCACAAGCTTCCAGCCCTCAAATGTTCCGCTCAGCACAAGCACAACCGCCGTTAAAATATCAAACACACTTTTCCCTCCTGTAGCCATATCATATTTGTTCGCTAAAGCCGGTAACTATAATAAATTCACGATAAATAAAACCCAGGTGCAGGGAACTTGTTCCCTGCCGAGGTCCGGGCGAGAAGCCCGGGCAGGGTTTGGGGCGGCAGCCCCAACATATCTGGCGGTTAATGTGAGAGGATAAATCCTATCTTCTTCTTTGCCTTGTCAAGTGTACGCTGAGAAATTTTAACTGTTATTTCAGCGCATCTGCGGTACTGCTGTTCAAGATATGCTTTGTCAGCGATAAGCTTTTCATATCTTTCCTGAATGGGACGAACCTCCTCAATGACAGCTTCTCCTACAGCAGTCTTGAAATCGCCGTAGCCCTTGCCCTCAAACTCGGCAGTTATTACATCCGCTGTTTTTCCTGTTACAGCACTCATTATACCGATAAGGTTGTTTATGCCGTCCTTGCCCTCACCGACGCAAACCTTCGCTTCACTGTCGGTAACAGCTCTTTTGAACTTTTTCATTATGGTATCCGGCTTGTCAAGTATGGCAACCCATGAATTAGCATTCTCGTCTGACTTTGACATTTTCTTTGTAGGATCCTGAAGCGACTTTATCCTTGCGCCGACCTCCGGAATATAACCGTCCGGTACAGTAAATGTCTTTCCGTATACCCCGTTGAATCTGTCCGCAATGTTTCTTGCAAGCTCTAAGTGCTGTTTCTGATCTGCGCCGATAGGCACAAGATCAGCCTGATAAAGAAGAATATCGGCAGCCATAAGAGACGGGTATGTAAAAAGTCCGGCATTGACGTTATCAGCATGCTTAGCTGATTTATCCTTGAACTGAGTCATTCTTGAAAGCTCGCCGAACTGTGTATAGCAATTCAGTATCCATGCAAGCTCTGCATGAGTGTGTACATGGCTCTGTATAAAGAACAGACTTTTCTCCAGGTCTATTCCGCAGGCAATAAACAAAGCATAGGCTTCAAGAATATTCTTTTTGAAGGCTTTCGGGTCCTGTCGGACAGTGATAGCATGAAGGTCTGCCACAGCAAAGATACATTCATATTCATCCTGAAGCTTTACCCAGTTTCTGAGTGCGCCGATATAGTTGCCTAAAGTTATCGTGCCGCTGGGCTGTATTGCGCTGAATATTCTTTTCTTCTTCTCGGGCTTTGTGTTGTTCATCTCTTCAGACATTTCAGAGTACCTCCGCTGCTAATTTTTCAAGTAATTTAATGCCCTTTTCAAGCTGTTCATCAGTCGGCGTAGAGAAATTGATACGGAAGCTGCTGCACTGCTCCGCTTCATCCGTCAGAAAAGCATTTCCGGGTACTACACATACCTTATTGAGTACAGCCTGCTTGCAGAACTCCGGCATAGATATTTTCGCATTTTCAGGCAGCTTACACCAGATAAACAGACCGCCCTCTATTCTCTGATATGTTATACCCGTAGGTACGAGGTATTTATCAAGAAGCTCCATGCAGAAATCTGCTTTTTTCTTATATATTTCTCTGAGTCCGGCAAGATGCGCTTCAAAGTCGTATTCAGTCATAAACTTATGAGCCACCATCTGCGCCCAGGAGTTTGTATGAACGTCCTCGCCCTGCTTGCATACAACCATCTTCTGAATAACAGGCTTTGGCGCTATAGCGTAGCCAAGACGCATACCCGGTGACAGAACCTTTGAGAAAGAACCGGCATATACTACTATTCCGTCTGTATCAAGTGATTTTATACATGGTACATTCTCGCCGCTGATACGCAGCTCCCCATACGGATTGTCCTCCAGTATCATTACATTGTACTTCTTTGCAAGCTCATATATAGCCTTACGTTTTTCAAGACTTGTGGTAATGCCTGACGGGTTCTGGAAATTTGCTATTATATAGATAAACCTGACATTCTTTTCTGTCTGCAAAGCTTTTTCAAGCACTTCAAGGTTCATTCCGTCATGCTCGACAGGAATACCGCAAAGGCGGCAATTAAAGCTGCGGAAGGAGTTAAGCGAACCGATAAAGCTTGGTGCTTCACATATTACAGTATCGCCCTCGTTGCAGGTGGTTTTTGTGTACAGATCCATTACCTGCTGTGCGCCCGATGTAATGATGATATCGTCATCATCACTGCCGACACCGAATTTTCCCTGCATATACTCCCATACAGCCTTACGCAGCGGCGGATATCCCTCTGTAACGCTGTACTGGAGAACGGCTATCGGATTTTCTTCCAATATCTTTGCAGATATCTCTGCAATTGCCTTTGCAGGGAACGCCTCCGGCGCCGGATTGCCGGCGGAAAGAGAAACAACTGTCGGATCGGCAGCATACTTGAATATCTCTCTTATAGCGGACGGCTTAAGAGTTTTCACCTTATCTGATACTATATATTCCATTTTTTCAACTTCTTTCTTTATTTTTTCTTAGCAGCGGATAAGCGTTTCAAGTTTATCAGCTGCTGCCTTTGCCTCATCGCTTACTATGCTTTCGATTTTTCCGTCATCGCAGGCCTTTGCATTTTTCGGATCAATCGGCAGCTGTGCGATAACATCCAGACCATATTCCTTTGCAACCTCGCCTATTTTGCTTTCTCCGAACGGATAATGCTTCTTACCGCAGTCCGGACATACAAAGCAGCTCATATTTTCAATAATGCCAAGAATCGGCACATCCATCATCTTAGCCATCTTTACAGCCTTGCCGACTATCATTGAAACAAGATCCTGAGGTGAGGTAACAACGATAATACCGTCAAGCGGCAGTGACTGATATATTGTCAGCGGAACATCTCCTGTTCCGGGAGGCATATCAACGAACATAAAGTCAACATCGCCCCAGAC
>CACXDE010000063.1 GCA_902766305.1 uncultured Ruminococcus sp.
AATGTTTTGGCAAGCTGTATTTTCTGTTCTTTGTTCGGATATAACCTGTACTTATATGCCTTTAACATATGCTCTCACCGCCTTTATTTTGATTATATCAAAAAGCTACGCTTTTGGCAACCTTAACCCACCGTCTAAAGCCGGTGGGTTAAGGTTGCCATTTTTTCAAAAGCTCTGCAAAGCTTTCCTTACTCACATCAGGTCCGGGAGCATTTATTTCACTTTCATTTTCAGTATGTATCTTGATATTTATTCTTGACGAACCCTCCGGCAGTCTGACAAAATCCGTAACTATTCCCTTTTCTTCAAGCTGTCTTTCTATTTCTTCACCTGTAAATCCGGCTGTAAAACCCAAAGCCGTTGAAACTATCCCCAATGCTTTGAGAACAATAGAAACATTTATTCCTTTTCCTCCGGCTGTAAAGCTTTCACTGTCAGCACGGTTTGTCATACCGCTGACAAATTTTTTTACACGAACATCGCAGTCAATTGACGGATTAAGAGTCAATGTATATATCACCGGGCATACCTTCCTTCCGATATTTGTTTATTATGCTTCAAATCAAAGCCGGCCGATCTTAAAAATGCAAACTGCTCCGGGTGTTTCAACAGTTGATTTTTGGCAACAATTTCCTTGTTTTGCGTTTTTTTGTTCAAAAAATCAAAAATCTGCCGTCAAGCTATTGACAGCAGAAGGATAATGTGTTACAATTTTAGAATGCACCATCATAGACAAGTGTGCCTTTTTGCATGATAAAAGCCGCATTTCCGGCTGTCTCAATTGCATATTAGCACATTTTGAAAAAAAAATCAAGTGTTTTTTATTTTAAAGAAAAACAGCGGTGCATTCGTTGTTCAGACTGTATCTCTTTGTCCGTATAGTGCGGCAGGAGATAGTATAAGAATTTGAATGGAGTGATTGTATGGTAAGCGTCAGACCAGAAGACAGAGGTCTTAAAGTCAGACATCTTGGCAGGACCGAACGTGTGAGCTTTTCTAAGATCAATGAGGTTCAGGATATGCCTGATCTGCTTGATATACAGAAAAAGTCATACCGATGGTTTGTTGACGAGGGACTTAAAGAGGTGCTTGATGATGTGTCAGGCATCACCGATTTTTCCGGCAGTCTCGTTCTGGACTTTGTTGACTTCAAGTTAGATGAAACAAAACCAAATTATTCAATAGCTGAATGCAAGGAAAGAGACGCTACATATTCCGCCCCGCTCAAAGTGACTGTACAGCTCACAAAGCCTGACGGAGAAGTGCAGAACCATGAAAACATATTCATGGGCGACTTTCCTCTTATGACTCCAAGCGGCACATTCGTCATCAATGGTGCTGAACGTGTCATAGTATCACAGCTTGTACGTTCTCCCGGCGTTTACTATAAGATGGATCATGACAAGTACGGCAACCGTCTGTACAGTGCGACCGTCATTCCTAACAGAGGCGCATGGCTTGAATATGAGAATGATGCAAACAATGTATTCTTTGTCCGTATAGACAAAAACAGAAAACTGCCGGTAACAACCTTCATCCGCGCTCTTGGTTACGAAAACGGACTTGAAACAGACAGCGAAATTATAGAGTTCTTCGGCGCAGATAAATTTATTCTTGCAACCATAGAAAAGGACAACACCAAAAACGGTGAAGACGCTCTTAAAGAGGTGTACAAGAAGCTCCGTCCGAGCGAACCGGCAACAAAGGATGCCGCACAGACACATATAAACAATCTTTTCTTCGACCCCAGACGCTACGATATGTCAAGGGTGGGCAGATATAAATACAATAAGAAATTAGGTATCGCAAACCGCCTTGCAGATCAGGTTCTTGCAAGACCTCTTATCAGCCCGGAAGGTGAGCTGATAGCTGAGGAAGGCGAGTTCATAACTGTAGACAGAGCCATGGAGATAGAAAACATGGGTATCACCGTTGCCTATGTAAAGCCGCAGGCTAACATTGCTGACGATCAGCCTGATGAGGTAAAGATCATTTCCAACGGCATGGTGGATATTTCAAAATATGTTGACTTCGACGCTAAGGAAGAATGCGGCATAAATGAAAAGGTACGCTATGTAGTACTTAAAGAGATACTTGATATGGGACTTGATGAGGAAGATCTTAAATTTGAGATCAGAAAGAATAAGGACGCCCTTATCCCGAAACATATTATCGTAGAAGATATATATGCAACGATCAACTATATGCTTTCGCTTTCACACGGTATCGGTACAACTGACGATATTGACCACCTTGGAAACAGACGTATACGCTGTGTGGGCGAGCTTCTCCAGAACCAGTTCCGCATAGGCTTCACAAGACTCCAGAGAGTTATAACTGAAAGAATGACGACACAGGCTCAGGATTATGAACATATTGATCCTAAGTCACTTATAAATATCCGTCCTGTTACAGCGGCTATAAAAGAGTTCTTTGGTTCATCACCGCTTTCACAGTTCATGGATCAGAACAATCCGCTTGCAGAGCTTACGCATAAGAGACGTCTTTCTGCCCTTGGTCCCGGAGGTCTTTCAAGAGACCGTGCTGGATTTGAGGTACGTGACGTTCACTATACACACTACGGACGCATGTGTCCTATCGAGACGCCTGAAGGTCCTAACATCGGACTTATCTCCTATCTTGCAACATTCGCAA
>CACXDE010000064.1 GCA_902766305.1 uncultured Ruminococcus sp.
AGCTCAACCGCGAAAACTTTGCCGTGCGCCAGCATTTGCGCTATGTTGAAAAGTTCTCTGCGGAGGAGAATTACGCGGCGTTGACTTACGAGGATACGCTGAATATCAGGGATGAGCTCGCGCCGCTTATCACACCCGATGATGACGACGCCAAGGCGGTGCGTTTTGACGCGCTTATGTACGGTATCGAGCTGTGCTACCTCGCCGGAAAGGGCTATGGCAAGCGCAGAAAGGACTTTTTCAATAAGGTGAACGGTATCGCGAGTGTCGCGAATATTCCCGAGATCATGGCGCAGTCGGAGCTGATCAACAAGATTCTGCATACCGATTATTTTAATAACGCGGGTATCAATGATTTTGAGTACATCAGAGAACAGCTCCGAAACCTGATGAAGTATTTGCCCCACGACGGACAAATATATAACACGAATTTTGATGATGAGATTCTATCGGTCGATTGGGTAGAGGCGGATTTGGAAAATGATGATCTAAAAAACTATCACGAAAAGGTGGAATATTATCTGCGCAGCCATTTGGACGAGGGAGCGATCGCAAAGCTCAGGAGCAATATCCCGCTGGATCAGGCTGATATTGATGAGCTGGAGAGTATATTGTGGACACAGCTCGGTTCTAAATCAGAGTATGAACAGCAGTTCGGCACAAAACCGCTGGGCGAGTTCGTCCGCGAGATCGTCGGAATGGATATGAATGCCGCCAAGGAAGCGTTCGCCGAATATTTGAATGATGTAAGCCTCGACAGCAGACAGATCTATTTCGTGAATCAAATTGTTGAGTATATCGTTCAAAACGGCGTGATGAAGGATCTGTCGGTTTTACAGGAACCGCCGTTTACAGATAAGGGAAGCATTGTCGAAGTGTTTGGGGACGTTTCACTTTGGCTGAAAATCCGGCAGACAATCGAGCTGATCAATTCAAACGCAGTGGCTTAGTTCAGCTTGCTTTGTGATGCGGATAATTCTGCGGCGTGATAATTGGTATAATTAAATATTTATGGGTTTGATAAAATGAAGAGAACAATAAAACAGAAACAATTGCATAGGGAAAAGATAATAATGGTTGTTTCTTTAGTGATTGTATCATTATCTATTCTTTATACTGTTTTTAATATTGATTATATAAATACAACACTGAAAGGAACGGAATGGAAAGAATTAATTATTAATTTATTTACTATACAGGCAACTATTGCGACGTTGAGTATTTCTATTATTGCAATAATAACAGGCTTTCAAAGTAAAAGCGTGTGCGGAATCACTGTTACGCATTACGTTACCTCGCTAAAGCCTTGCATATTGAAGCACAAAGTTTTAATGATAGCGGATCTTATCCTTACCGGAGTCAACTATTTTTTAGTTGCTTTTAATTTGGATAATGTATCTATTTCATTGTTTATTATCAGTATCATAATAAGCTGCGTGCTTATCATCGACACATCGTTTGTGTTCAAGAAATCCAATGCAATCGAAGAAGAAATATGTAATTTTGTTTTGGAAAACTGTACAGATGATTTTATTGCAGATTTAGGTAGCTCTGTCAACGCAAACGCAGCTGCGGAAAATGTGAATGAATTAGAGTTTGAATTGTCATTTATTACTACTTTGTTTCAAAATGAGTTAATGAAAAACGTCGGCAAAACAAAAACACTTGATAAAATAGAAAGCATTTTGATAAACTGCTTTTTAAGCAATTATTTATCTAATAACAAGGAAATGGTTTTGAGCATCCTAAATGCGATCAACAACATTTATGTATCTGCAAACAGTAAAGCAAATGGACCATACCCTATTGACATTTGGAGTAGTATTTATCCTCAATATATGACCTTTATCGGTACTGTTAGTATGCCACAAATTAAAAACAAGTTAAAGTTTGATTGTTTAGCGTTCCGGTATCAAATTCAGAAAAACATTGTTTTTGAAGATAAGGATGGACAGCAGGTTCAAACCAATAATTTTATGATAGAATACTACTATGTTCTGATTTATCAAAAAATGTTGTCGAATAATTTTGTTAGCAAAGATGAATTGGAAAGATTTAAGGAAGCAGTTTTAGATGACGCATATACAGATGCTTTTTGGAAAACTGCTGATTCTAATCAAAAGGACATTGATATTAAGGGGTTATGTTATTTATTAAAGAGTCTGATTGAGGATGGAGAAATCAAGCTATTAAACTCGCATTTTTTACAAAAAATTAAATACACATTGAATAATCCTCTGGAAGCTTTTACGTTTTTAGTCTCGCTGATTTATGCGTATTATCTTGCCTATAATGAGCCTTATGTGAATAACAAAGCCGAACAGGAAAATGCACTTGGTTACTTGAAGCTTTTGTCAGGCGCAAGGCCTTGCATTAATCTCTATAATTCACTTTATTATATCAAACTAATAGATGTGTTGGAGAAAACACCGTTAAACCTGTTTTCACTAATGAGAAGTTGGGAGAAATATAAAAACGG
>CACXDE010000065.1 GCA_902766305.1 uncultured Ruminococcus sp.
TGATTCAGAATGAAGAATATCATTATGTGGAGCCGAGGCACAAGACAGTATTTATTGATACCATGTGGGAAATCGGACAGGCTATCAGGGAGTGTCGTTACATAGAAATTGACTATTATCGCACCAAAGACAAATCTGTTGTTAGGCGAAAGCTCAAACCGACTGCTATCATGTTCTCGGAATACTATTTTTATCTGACGGCGTTTATCGACGATAAGGAAGTACGGGAGAATTTCGACGTCATCAACGACTCTTTTCCCACGATTTACCGCATGGACAGAATCAAAAAACTGACCGTCCTTGACGAGCGGTTCCACACTCCCTACCGCGACAGATTTGAAGAAGGCGAATTCCGCAAGCGTATACAGTTTATGTACGGTGGCAGGCTGCAAAAAATCAAGTTCGAATACAGCGGTCCGGACGTTGATGCGGTGCTTGACAGGCTGCCCACCGCCGTCATTCTTGACGAGCAGGCCGGAGTTTATACCGTCAGTGCGGAGGTATTCGGCAAGGGAATTGATATGTGGCTGAGAAGTCAGGGAGAATATGTAAGCAATATAATATTGAAATAGTATTCGTTAATTGATATTCTTCGATAATAACAGCTAAAGGAGAAAATATTATGCAGAAAATTAAAATCAAATATAATCCATATAAAATGGAAACCCTTTTGCAGGTAGATGGAGTTAATGTCTGCGATGTAGATGATTATATCGCTATTAAAGAATTCATAGAAACAAAAACCCCTTTGCAAACATGGCTGGAGCCTATAGAGTATAAAGACTGGAAGGGATTGTTGAATGAACTGACAGGCGATTCCCATGATAAATTGGAAATCCATTTTTACGGACGAAAAATCGATTTTGAAGATTTACGGTATTCATTCGAATCATTAAACGAGGAAAGACGTGTTCCACATAAAATATCTTATATACACGATAAAGAACTTTCTGATAAGAGACAGAAAGAAGGCATTGATCGTGTTATGAAAATGTTGCTTTCCGATGAGTTTAAAAAAATCGTGCAGGATTACAGCAAAGATTCATTGCTTGCGAAAAGTTATCAAGCACTCCCCGATGCGTATGAAAAGGCGCAAAATAAAGATTTCAAAGTCGTGTTTGCGGGTGTGTACAGCAGCGGAAAATCTACCATACTCAATGCTTTAATTCGGCATAATATTTTGCCGACATCGGATGCTACATGTACATCAAAGGTGTGTCGTATTAAACATGATTCAAAAATCGGCAATAAGATTTCTTTGGAATGTTTTGATTCCAAGGGGAAATCCGTGGTAAAAAAGCGATTTTTCGACAGCGATGAGGCGTGCTTAAAGTGCTTTAACAGTATCACTCCGATTAACTCTAAAGAGAGCAATCCTCCGTCAGTCCAAACAATAGAAATAGGAGTGGATTTATCGCATTTATATCCGAGCGACGCTATGTCGGACTTCAATCTTGTAATTATTGATACTCCGGGTAGCGACAGTATGGCCTCTGCTGGAAATACAAATAGTTCAGATAGAAGTAACATGCACGAAGAAATCACTATAGCTGCAATTACAGGACAAGGTAAGGAAATGGTGGTAATCTGTGTTGATGCACTAAAAGAAATTCCCACATCGCTTGGTGCGCTTTTGAAAAGAATATATGATGAAACGCAAGACGACCACGGTGATTTTAACGACCGATTCCTTTTTGTCTTGAATAAATGCGATAATGCAACATATAACACTGGAGAAACTATTACAGAGAAAAAGAAAACATTTGCAGAAACAGTCACAGATACTGAAAAGTGGGGAATAAGGAATGCAGAAGATGTGAATTTTGTGCCAAGAGTATTTATGCTTTCAGCGTATGTCGACTTAGCAATTAGACAAAAGGCGTTTGCGTTTTCTCTTGAGGATTGTAAAAGTAATCCAGAAAAAAAGAACTTGAAGCAAGCTTACAGTAAATTTAAAGAGAATATTACTGAATATTCTGATGCAAATTATTTTTTAATGGATAATTGTGATATTCCTCAAGACCGCAGAATGAAATTTAAAAAAATGTCTGATAAATCTTTAAAAGAAGGGAATAAAGCTGAGGTCGTCAGAATTCAGACCGGTATATGTTGTTTGGAAAGTGCTATTCGGGATTACATCGAACGCTATGCGTATCCATTTAAAGTACGTGCTTTGGTAGATACTTTTGACTCGATTTTGAAAGATATAACAGATTGGACAGAGTATAAGGCTGGCGTATTGCAAAAAGCAGTTGAATCGTTGGGGGAATACCAAGCTCAGAGAAAGGGGGCGCAACAAGACGCAATAGAAAACGAAAAAAGAAAAGAAGGTCTAGAAAGACTAAAAGAAGAAGCAGAGCAACAAAAAAGAAACATTGAGAATATTAAAATAGATTCTTCAAAATTAAGGGGTATTACTACTAGCTTTTTTTCCAAAATACAGAGTACAGAATGCATTAAACGCTCCAGAA
>CACXDE010000066.1 GCA_902766305.1 uncultured Ruminococcus sp.
AGAGAGCATTATTCTTCTGAACTGAAAATAACGTACCTGTTTACAAGAACCTTGTTGCTGTCATCGTTCCACTTGTGCGGTCTTTCCTCTGTTCCTGAGAAAACTCCGCCGCATTTTTTGATAACACGGTTTGAACCGGTATTTTCAGTCATAGCGTCTATCCTTACCTTATTGTAACCCACTGAGAACAAATAATCAATCAGACATTTACACGCTTCTGTCATATATCCCCTGTTCCAGTATTTTCTTGACAAATTATAGCCTATCACCGGTATATCTTCTTCATATCCGACAACATCTATTCCGCCGATAAGTTTGCTTTCATTTTTCAGCACAATGGCAAAATTAAGTCTTTTCGGATCTTCATATTCCTTTATCCACATTTCAAGGACATACCTTGTTTCGTCAATGCTTTTATGAGTATCCCACGTAAGGTATTTTGTCACCTCCGGGTCACTCGCCCAGCCATTGAACATTTCATCCGCATCTGACATTTCAAACGGTCTTAATATCAATCTGTCTGTTTCAAGAGTCAATCTCATATTATCAACCTCTTTCAATTTCTATACTATAAATAAGCAAACCCGATAAATTGCACAAGCAACTTGTCATTCTGAGGAGCGATAGCGACGAAGAATCTTTCCGATAATGTTGCTGTGTAAAAGATCCTTTGCTTACGCTCAGGATGACAGCTTGGAGATTTTCAGAATAACAAAATTTGCTCATTTATAGTTCTATCCATTATTTTGCGTTAAATAAATCGCCGCTTTCCATCTTTCTTGCCGATTTGTAGATATTCTTATCCTTTTTAGTGACGGTTGTATCTGTTTTTCCGCTGTCTGTACATAAGGTTAAGGATATCCTGCCTTTTTCAGTCTGAGGATGTCTGAGTACCCTTCCGCCCATATGCTCTAAGGGTTCTTTCACAAAAGCCATATACGAAAACTTTTCATCCTCATAGGGCACGTCAGCTTCCTTTATCAGACGGTGGAGTTTACTTCTCTGTACTCTTACCGTAAAATGACACCAGTCATCATCACTGAGCGGACATTTTTTCTCATGAACACAGGGTGCGGCAATATATGCACCTTCCTCTAAAAGCGCATCACGTATCTGCATAAGCTGTGAAAAAGCCTGCGGTGTTCCCGGTTCAACGATCAACAGAAGCTTTTTCGTGCGCTTCCACATATCCCTGACAGCAGAAAGTCTGCCGCTCTCTGTCATTTCATTCAGAACATATGATGAAAGAACAATATCTGCACTGTCATTTATTCCTGAACGTATATCTCCGTTTTTCCATACTGTCTTGCCTTTAAGACCGAAACAGCTTCCGGTGTATATCTCCCCAAAACGGCGCATTTCACTTTCACGTTCTATACAGATAACGGACGACAGATTTGACAGCATTGATACGGCTATCGAACCTGCGCCAGTTCCTGCTCCGACATCAAGAAGACTGTACTCTCCGTCCATGGGAAAGCATTCCATTGTATGATACAGTGCGCTGTAAACTGCTCCGAATGTAGCCGGCATACGCACAACACTATATACTGCGCCGAAAACAGCCGCCTCTGAAAGCCATGACTCCGTTCCCCTGTTTTCCTTATAGTTTCTTGTCATAGCCTTTGACACTGATCTGAGCGCATGAAGCTGATAGTTCCCGGCAGCTTTTTCTGTTATAGTTTTTAATTCTGCCGGCATATCCATTTTGTATTCCCCTTAATGCTTTTTTCTGCTATAATATAGAAAACAGAGATTCGTCTCTTCGATCCAACGAATAACTGTTGTGTTCATATCACATGAATATATAATAAACAACTGAAAGGATTTTGTCAATTGAAAACAGTAATTAACCGTATTTTTTCATTCATCAAAAGAGAAACTGTTCTCTGCATTGCATTTCTGTTAGCAGTAATATCTGCTTTTCTTAATCCGCCAAGTACCAGATATGCAGAATTTATTGATTTCCGTGTATTGGGCATTCTTGCCGGTCTTATGCTTGTAATGGAAGGACTTAAAAGCATAGGAATATTTGAGGGTATCTGCCGTATGCTGACGGGATTTACAAAGAATACAATGCAGTTGTCATTTGTACTTATTCTGCTGTGTTTTTTCTCCTCCATGTTCATTACAAATGACGTTGCCCTTATAACATTTGTTCCTATTGCAATAATGACTCTTAAACAGAGCGGTCATGAGAATAAAACAATTATCACTGTAATACTCCAGACTGTCGCCGCAAACCTCGGAAGTATGCTTATGCCGTCCGGCAATCCGCAGAACCTATATCTTTTTGATCTGTCTGGAATGTCTCTCGGTGATTTTGTCCTTCTGATGCTCCCGTACACTGTCGTTTCACTGATACTTATTTCTCTGTTTATCATCCTCGGAAAAAACCAGCCCATAACTCAAATAAAAGACAAAGAAAAAAGCTTCTCAAAACAACAAAAAATTTATGCTGTAATATATTCATTGATATTTTTAACAGGAATAATTACTGTCTGCAAGCTTATCCCATGGTACGCTTTTCTGATCATTAGTATAATTGCAGCTCTTGTAATGAACAGAAGCAGCTTCAAAAAAATCGACTACAGTCTGCTTATGACATTTATCTGCTTTTTTATTTTCATAGGCAATATAAGCAGTCTTTCCTCTGTCCGCCAGTTTCTAACTGACACCGTAAGCGGGCGTGAAACCCTTATCGGTATAGCCGCAAGCCAGATAATCAGCAATGTTCCGGCTGCCCTGATGCTCTCCGGTTTTACCAAGCGTTACAATGATCTCATAGTCGGGGTTGATCTCGGCGGACTTGGCACACTTATTGCATCAA
>CACXDE010000067.1 GCA_902766305.1 uncultured Ruminococcus sp.
AGCTCTGAGCTATTTACAGGGGAGGGTTTTTTCCGTAATACGCTTTTTTGTACGTAAGAAGTAAGAAGTCTGATGTGCTACTGCTTTGAGCTTTGAGCTTACAACTTACGACTTTAAAATATAGAATTTTTTCTTATGCAGCGAATATTGTTGCGGCTTTCATTTTTTTGCGGTATAATGTAAGCGGATAATTTTATTGTGCATAAACACAAAATGAGGGAGAGCAATCATGGGAACATATTACCTTGTCGATTATGAAAATGTTAACGCCAACGGACTAAAGGGCTGTGAAAAATTGGGGGAAGCCGATTTTATCTATATATTTTTTACTAAAAATGCCAAAAGCCTTGATATGAGCATATTGTCTGACCACGGAAAAGCCCGGATCGAAATGATAGAGGTTCCTTCAGGAAAACAGTCAGTGGATATGCACATAGGCGCATATTTAGGGTATCTTGTAGGAACAAATGATAAAAAAAGCACCTATACTATAATCAGCAAAGACAGTGATTATGATAAAGTTATAGAGTTTTTCAAGAGTAAATTCAGTATCAAGGCGGCAAGAAAAACACAGATAAAGGACGGCGCTGATACTAAAAAAGCAGAAAAACAAAATGCTGCTGACAAAAAGGATACCAAAGACACAGATAAACTCAAACAAAAACTCTATCAGGAGGTATTGCAGGTACTAAGAACCGCCGGAGTAAAAAAGGCTGACGCAAAAAGTACTGCCGAAGCTGTTAAAAAGCTTTATGGAAAGAAGCAATTTCTTGCCGAATCTCATAACGCTCTTATAAAAGCCGGAAACAGTAACGATATATATACAAAATTAAAGCCGGTTCTTTCCAAATATGTTTGATAAAAAGACTTTTAATAATTGAATAAATGTATTATAATATATAGTGTGATGCTGATTTTCAGGAAAAAACCGGACAGGTCTTTTCCGCAAGTAAATATAAGGTATGGTGTAAAAAATGGATGGAAACAAAAATCGTGTGAAAATAGATATTGCCGGCACACGTTTTACTGTTGTAAGTGCCGAAAGCGAAGAATATACAAGATGTGTTGCTGACCGCCTTAACGGTGAAATAAACGCCGTAAAACGTGCAGCGCCCGGGCTGTCTCCTAATTCTGCTGTAATGCTCGCAGCACTGAATATATGCGACGATCTTACAAAGGCCGAGGATGATGCAGATCATCTCAGAGGGCAGATAAAAGAGTACCTTAACGAGGCAGCAGCATACCGCAGCAGATGCGAACAGGCGGAAAGGGAAAATGAAAAGCTGCGCAAGGATATGGAAACTCTGCGCAAAAGACTTGGCGAACAGTCAAAGATAGTTTCTGATCCGTCACCTGTTTCCGCTGCTGTAAAGGCTGTACGTAAATCCTCTACGGCAGAAGCAGAAGACGAAAGAACCCAGTCCGCCGCATTTTTCGGAAGCAAAAAGAAAAAATCATGAAAAGATCACTTGAAATACTTGCGCCGGCAGGCGGTATAGATTGCATAAAGCCGGCTGTCCGTGCTGGTGCGGACGCTGTTTATATAGGAGCATCAAAATTCAGTGCCAGAAGCTCCGCCCATAATTTCGATGAACAGGAGCTAAGGGAGACGGTAAAATACTGTCACCGCTGCGGTACAGCCGTTCACCTTGCCTGCAATACAATAGTGCATGATGACGAGATTGACAGCGCTATGAAGGTGATATCCCTTGCCTGCGATGCCGGTGTTGACGCGCTTATAATGCAGGATATCGGACTTATCTCTCTTGTAAGAAAATATGCGCCGGATATGCCGATACACGGTTCTACACAATTGTCTGTCCATACAAGACATGGGGTAGAATATCTTCATAAGATGGGGCTTACCCGTGTGGTTCTGTCGAGAGAGCTGTCAAAAAAGGAAATAGAAGAAATCGCCCGTGACTGCCCTGTGGAGCTTGAGGTTTTTGTACACGGTGCTTTGTGTATGAGCGTATCGGGACAGTGCTATTTCAGCGCCGTACTCGGTTCAAGAAGCGGCAACAGGGGCGCATGCGCCCAGCCGTGCCGCCTTCCGTTTTCGGTAAAGGGCGGAACAGGACATGACCTGAGTCTGAAAGACCTTTCTATAATCGACAGACTGAGAGAGCTTGAACAGATGGGTATTGCTTCTGCTAAAATAGAGGGACGAATGAAAAGACCGGAATATGTAGCAGCTGCG
>CACXDE010000068.1 GCA_902766305.1 uncultured Ruminococcus sp.
AACCAGCTCCGATGTCCTTGTAAGAAAAGACCCGAACGGCGAAATATACACTTCTCTAAAAAACGGAGATAGAGTGCGTGCTACAGGAATAATCAAAAATGAATTCGTCGCAATCAGTTCGCCGGTACGTGGCTGGGTTGATACAAGCCAGGGCCTGGAGTTTGTAAAAGAATGAACATATTATTCCGCTCTGCCGCTACCTCAGTGCGGCGGCTTTTAGGCGAGCACGAGTCAACATAAGATTTGGACATAATGAGAGAGGACCGGGAAAGGTGACAAAAGCACACACATCCGGGTTACAAGGCGACAGAAAATGCATCTTTGTGAATCCGATATGGCGAGCTGATAAGGGGTGCCCAGCAGATCCCATAGTGTGGTAATATAAAGAGAATGGAGGAGCATGGTGTACACACGAACCATGCAACTGAGAAAAGCACGCTTACAGTATGAATTTACGAGAAGAATAAACAGATCACCGTGATGCATTTCTCGTGTTGAAATAAATTGCTCACATACTTCAGACGGTGTGGTTAGCGATTCCTGCTCTGTTTTGATGTGAGTGAAGAATCACATGAACAACGAAGAAGGAGGTATCAGCAGAATGAAGATGAAAGGTATATTGAAAAAGGCTTTTGCTATATCACTATCCATCTGTATGGTTATGCCAGGCGGCGGCATAGCTTCTGCCGATGAGGTTTTAGCTTTTGGAAGTGTAGAGGCTGACTCGGTACAGGAGGGAATACAATTCGAAGAGGACGGGGATATTCAGTTTGAAGAATCTGTTAATGAAGAGTTTTCTCTCAGTATATCTCCGGAAGGAGAAGGCTACCTTTTTGAAGAGGAAGAGATTATTCAGTTTGAAGACTTCGGCAGTGAAGAAGCTTCTCTCAACTTATCTCCAGAAGCAACAGAAGGAGCTTTTATTGAAGAGGAGGTTATTTCTGAAAATATAGTTGCTTCGGATGATTCATTCCTCTCCGAGGACATCATCTCTGCTCTTGAACCTGTTTCAAATGAAGAAACTGATCCTGAACTGCCATGGGAAGGTGCTGGAACTCAATCCAACCCGTATCTTATTGGGAACATTGACGATTTAAAGAATCTATCTCATTTTGTAAACAATGGTTTCCCAACTCAAAACATATACTTTAAACTTACCGCTTCCATTGATCTGGGTGGTGAAGCATGGACTCCTATCGGATTCCCCTCCGTCTTCAATGGTTATTTTGATGGAAACGGGTACACTATTTCAAATCTGACAGTAAGAGGTGTGGAAAGCCCCTGTGGGCTGTTTGGAATTACTGCCTTGGGTGAAATACGAAATCTTACACTCAATAATGTTAATGTTACTGGTAATGGCCCGACGGGAGCATTAATCGGTGATGCCACTACTATTAGAATTACAGACTGTCATGTTTCCGGAAATATAGACATAACCGGTCCGGCACGAGTTGGTGGTCTTGTCGGTGAAGGAGCTCCCAATCTTATAAACTGCTCCGTTAAAGGAAGTAGCGGCAGGTATGGCAATATCACTGCTATTCCAGGTGGACAAAGTCTGGATGGAAGTACTTTTGAGGGAGACTGTGTCGGCGGTATTATCGGAGCTCAGGTGGGAGATACTTTAGAAAATTCTTCATGCACGGTTCAATATTTAAATTTAAAAGGAACTGCGAGAGTTGGTGGTATATGCGGAACCGTTCAGGCTGATATAAATCTACACGATGGTTCTGCTGACCATATCAATATTGTTACGAGTGCTGATTATTCTTTCGCGGATACTAATAGAGAAATATTTGGCCTTGGTGGCGTTATTGGTATTATTGGAGTCGGCAGCAGGCAAAGGGTTGGTATAGTAAAGAACATATCCGTCTCCAACATAAACATTAGTGCTATAAACGATGCTGTCAATTCATGTGCCAAAATGGGTATTGTAAGTGGCGGTGTGATGGGGCCGTCGTTTGATGCACCAAGGGAGTTGATAACTGACGAAGGAATACAGATTGGAGGAACAAATAGTATTACTGGTGAAATACTACCTGTAAACAACTACCCTATTATCTCAGCTGTTAATAATGACTTTATTACAGATGATAATGGTGATTACCATATTAAAAATTTAAAGGGATTGAAAGCATTCCGCAACAACGTAAATGCTGGAAGATCGTTCAAGGATGAAATCATTTATCTCGATGCGGATATCTCCCTCAGCAATGAGAACTGGGATCCAATCGGAACCATGGGTTGTCATTTCATGGGTGAATTTGATGGTAATGGAAAGACGGTATCAGACCTTGAAATAAACCATGGAGATACCGATGGCGTCGGTTTTTTTGGTGTTGTCAATGGTGGGCAAATAAGGAACCTTTGTATTGAAAATGCCAGCGTGAACGGTGATGAACTTGTTGCGGCAGTAGCTGGAGTTATATGGTTTGGGGGATCGGTGATAAATTGTCACGTTACTGGAAATATTGACATATCAGGGCATACACGAGTAGGGGGTATTGTCGGTGAAGGAGATGCGGATCTGAAGAATTGTTCTGTAAAAGGAACAAGCGGCCGATATGGCAACATTACCGCTACATCAGGGGGAAAAGGTCAGAGTGGGAATAACCTCATTGGAGATAAGGCAGGCGGTATCGCCGGATATCAGACAGGTGAATTGCATGAATCTGACTCTTGTAATGTTCAGTACCTTAACGTCACCGGAACACAGGAAGTTGGTGGTGCCTTTGGCGCAATCTTATCAAATTTTAAGATAAGTAATGGAACCGCAGACCACATCAATGTGGTGACAGGTGCAAGTGAAAATTACGCATCTGTCGACGGGCATGACGGAGATTTAGGTGTGGGAGGATATATCGGTCTCATTATCATGAGATTCTATACATCCGCTGGAATAGTGAACAATATCACAGTCTCTAATATAAATCTCAGTGCCAATGACTCAGGTGTAAACAAATATGCCAAAATGGGTCTAGTAAGCGGCGGACTTAGTGGCGTTGAGTTTTCTGCAGATGAAGATTTGATAGTGGGAACAAACATTACTGTCAGCGGATCTAATACCTCGACAGGAGAGCGAGTTCCAACTAAAAACCTCCCCATCATTTCACGTATAGCCAGAGATGTTTCGAAAGATTCCGACTACCAGACACATATTAAAACACTCTCTGATTTGAAAACATTCCGTGATAATGTCAACAGTGGTAATACGTTTGAAGGAAAATATGTCTACCTTGACGGAGACATAACAATGGATGATGATAGTTGGATACCCATAGGCTCATCAGAATTTAGGTTTATGGGTACGTTTGATGGAGGCGGAAATAAAATAACCGGCTTGAAAATAAATAATTATAACGAACCATGTGCTGGGCTGTTTGGATTTGTTGAAAATGCAAGCATTTCTAATCTAACAATTGTTAATCCAACTATTTCAACAAGCGAAGGAGAAGTAGGGTCACTGGCTGGTAGATTAACCAACTCGAAAGCTTATAATTGCCATGTCAAAGGAAATATAAAGATTAGTTCTAATCACGATATAGGAGGTCTGATTGGGACAACAAAATGGTCAGATATAGAGAATTGCTCCGTAATCGGAGATGATAAGAGCACCAGTATATTAACAGGTGTTTTTAAGAGAGGAAAACATGAAAATGATGATGCTAGAAATGGTGGAATAATAGGCGGATTGATTGCTGCACAGGGTATTACAAATGGCAATTCTCATACTAACAAAGGGTGTACAGTAAAGAATTTGACCATAAAAGGAAATAGTATCATAGGAGGTATGTACGGATCTGACCCTCAAATCGATATAACGTTGGACGCTACAGTTGATAATGTTGATCTTATCGTTACTTGTTCGACTGAATTTGCTGAAGAACAAAAATATATGGTACTGGCAGGAGGAATGTCAGGCTGGATGATATATGATGAGGGCTTTAATTCAAGGGGGCGTTTTACAGGTAAGGTCTCTAACGTTAACATAAAATGCGAAGTTCCTGAAGTCAATAAAACAGTAAAGATGGGGATCATATCTGGTGGTGATGAAACGAGTGAAGAGATTGGTGTACCGAAGGGTATAGATTTCTCCGTAACTGTTTCTGGGAAAAATAGCACAACGGGCCTAAAAGTATCAGATGACAAGACTGCGATATATAGCGCGCTTAAGAATGAAACGTCTGGATGTGAAAATGGCAATCATAAAGCAGTTATCGTCCCTGGAAAGAAACCAACCTGTACGGAGACTGGCCTCACAGATGGTGAAAAATGCTCCGTTTGTGGAGAGATACTGTTGGAGCAGAAACTGATTCCGGCAACGGGACATACCTCTGACAAAGGAACGATCACAAAGGCGGCGACGGTCCTTGAAGCTGGAAAACGCGAATATAAATGCGTTCACTGCGGAAAGGTGATGAAGACAGAGTCAATTCCGAAACTCACAGCATCCCTCATCCTCACTGTTGATGGGGCAAAGATAAAGAATAAAGAAATCCTTTACATGTGGAACGGTAAGAAGCTCACAGTAAAAGCTTCAAAACTCGCCAGTGGGGACTCCATAAAGAGTGTTTCTTCTTCAGATAAGAGTATAGCCACAGCTACACACTCCGGGAAGACAATTACCATCAACAGCAAAAACAAAGGCGGTAAGGCAAAGATCACAGTTACGCTCGCCAGCGGAAAGACACAAATCTTCTACGTCCAGGTTAGCGTGAAGACGACAAAGATTTCCAACGTGCCGTCGAAGGTTACTGTTTCGAAGGGGAAGACATACAAGATCAAGGCTTCCTTAGTACCCGCTTCTTCCACCGAAGGAATCACCTATAAGAGCAGTAATAAGAAAATTGCCACTGTTAACAGCAAAGGGGTTGTTACTGGAGTGAAAGCAGGAACAGCGAAGATTACCGTGAAGTCTGGATCTGTTTCCAAGACGATAAGCGTTACTGTGAAGTGAAAACTCACTCATCAAGGGTGAATAGAAGTTAAATCGGAAGGCGGTTGTGATAGTCATATAATGAATTAATTATAAAGAAGAGGGAGTGCAAAAGCTCCCTCTTTTTCGTACCAGAGGTGTATCTTTTACCCCATACTGGTATCATATCTTTTCTCCCATACTACGGCGTATCTTATCTCGTTAAGATAGATATGGGATGAGTGCAGAATTTTTCGTCCTGATTCTTCACAACGATCCGGCAATCTTCCTTTCCGGGTTTATGATCACATCGAGGAGTAAAGTGTGGGTATTAAAATCGGTAGATGATTTTTCGCCGGTACTCATGGCTTCTCGGAGAAGCGTAACTCCCAGTCCAGACCATTTTTTACAGCCCGAAGACACTGACCTGCTGGACATGAAGCAGATGTATGGGGTAAACTATAATAAATGATACTAATGTGAGGGAGGACAGCGATGTCCAATAATAGATATGGACTAAGTTGACCACATTGTTCAGACTGCTTTTTTGCAAATGCTTATCACTAATTCAAGAGAGGTGTTGTCATGAAAAAGAAAGGCCTTAGCGGGGCTGTATCGCTTTGTCTATGCGTCGGTTTGATTCTATCAACTGTGAATTCAAGCGGGATGGACATAGTGGATACTGGCGATCTAAACGATTCATATCAATACTATGATGAAATTGAAGAATGCACTGATCCTGTCAATAATGAAGAGGAAAGCCTAATAGAACTTGCTGCCGCCGGGACGAGTACAGATGGAACTGACGTTTCAGGTGATATAACTGAATACTATGAAGAAACGGTTATAGCAGAAGAAGGCAGTAATCCGGACAATGGAGAAGAATACATAATAGATCCCTTTGATGCTGGCATGGGCACAGATAATACCGGTGAAAGTATAGGCGATTCCTCAATATCCTATGATCAGGATTTGATTGTTAATGAAGACGAGTCTCAGGCTGTATCAGAGATAGATTTTGCGGATACATCGATAGACGATCTGGCA
>CACXDE010000069.1 GCA_902766305.1 uncultured Ruminococcus sp.
GCGGCAAGACAATTTATATGGAGGAGATATGATTATGGCTTATGAAAGTAAGAGATGGTATGACGACCCTGGTGCGGTCGGAGTAATGTGTAACGATTGCAAACATAATCATAGAGATTTTACTTGTGATGCCTACCCTGAGGGTATTCCAAAAGAAATACTTCTACGGGGCGAACATGACACTCCGTTTCCCGGCGACAAAGGCATACGTTTTGAACCAAAGGACTAAAACTTTTTTTCAAAAACCTCTTGACTTTTTGTGGCACGATTATTATAATTTAACGTCATTCAAGGACATCCGGCTGCCGGATGTTTCCAGCAAGTTTAACAATGAACACAAAGATAAGCCGGGTTTTGCAGAACAAGCATTATATGATAATGTGATAAGGATCGTCTTCAGTGAAAAGTCTCTTGCTGCCGGTGACGTTGATAAGTACGGACTGAATTCTCTGGATCCTGAAGCGCTGAAGAAAAACAGCCATCATATAGATCAGATCTATGAAGAAATGATAGGCCTTTCAACCGAGGATGAACCCGAACAGTTTACTGCGTTCATGCAGGTACTTAAGTACTGTAAGAAAACAGCGAAGTCATTCTCGAAGCTCGAAAGAGATCTCTGTAAAAAAGAGGTTGACACCTATGTCAGCTTGGTGAGCTCGGCGGTAAAAGAAGCTGATAAATATCTCAGGGAATGTAAGAACGATAACCCCGAAAGAATCAAAAAAACACAGATGATGAAAGGCCGTCTCATTGCCATTCCCATGAGATCCGGCGACGTTGCAAACAAGGCATTTATGCAAAAAAAGAAGGAAGTTTTAGGAGACCGTTTCAAGACTTTCAATTATTACAGCATGGATACACAGTCAATTGTGTTCCGCGGGGAAAAGTACAAGGATTCCGTTCCGCCGAGCAAGCACGGCTTTTCTACGGACAGAACGGCAAATGAGTCGATCGCAATGATGGTAATGGCTGCGTCGGAAAAATATACTCTGGACGATATCATGGAACCCGACAGGTTTGTAAAGGAAAAGCAGCAGATCTTCGATGAGGTCACTAAGCGTCTTGTCAGAGGTAATCCTGAAGATCAGGAATGGACAGCAAGGATTCTTCACGAGGGCAGAAAGGCTTCCGAAATACTTGTTGACGATAAGGCAAGACAGATAGACTTCTCTAAAGTCGATATCTCGAACAAAGAATACTGCAAACTGCTTCAATTCGGAATGATTCAGTTTGATGCATACCAGGAATGTTCTCATTGTGCTGCGGAGACACTGAAGATCGTCAATAACGACAAAACGGAAGATCGTCCTGTATTCAATGATTTTAATAAGTATTGTATCTGGTGCGAAAAAAGGCTCACTGCTCTCGGCGATCTCTGTCAAGGGTACAATAATATCCAGGAGTATGCCGCTGGGGTGATGGAGGATCAGGTACGCCCCGAAGAGAGTGCGTGTTCACTTTTGGCAGAATCTGCTCTGATAAAATACGGCGAGCAAAAGCTTGCAGAGTGTCAGAAAAAGAATTCTGACAAGCTCTTCCACGAATGGTACGACGGACATCTGAACATAGAATTAAAAGAGACCAGGTATAAACTGGCGGGGGAAAACAGTAGAATGCTCGAAGATCTTCAAGGCGATCCCAAAACTACCCACGCTCTTTTTGGAAAACTGATGGACGGTACTCTCCTTGAACCGCAGACAGTGAACGGCAAAAAAAATGAGGGTCTTACATTTTCCATCGATAAAGATACCTTTATGGTCAGTTTCACGGGCAAGCCTTTCACAAATCAGGAACTGAAGGATATTGCTTTCTTTTCTCAGCCGGGCGACAAGATACTCGGACAGGCTATCAAGGATATCAACACGGCAAAGGAGTCCGTATGGTTCGGAAGCAGCGAATATAAGAACGCCGGAAACGCTATGACAGAGCTTAAAAAAGCATACAAGGCTATGAACGAGCTTCCCGAAAACGCAAGTGAGGAGCAGAAATCACAGGCCTATGCCTCTGTAAAGGAAAAGTCCCGTGAGGTCCAGCAGAAAATCGGGCTTTATTTTGACCGCAAGACTTCTCAGGATCTGATGAACGGTAATGCCGCCCCCAAGACACAGAAGCGCATTGACGCAATGAAGCTTGCATCGAGCGCTGCCAAAAAGCTTGAGGAAGATATGAAGCAGATGGAAGCTAAGCTTCGTGAAGATAAGCTGAATGCCCGCGATGCCAAGGAAATGGAGGA
>CACXDE010000070.1 GCA_902766305.1 uncultured Ruminococcus sp.
CGTGATGTGCAGAGTGCAGTCATGTCCGATATTGACAGCGATCAGGACTACGATGAAGATGAATCCTTCAACCAGAGCAGCGGACAGAATTATGATGAGGATGAATCTTCTGACCAGACAAGCAATGAAACTCAGGAAGAATCAATTAAAAATTCAGGTGAACAGATAAGTTCTCTGCCGTCTGCCGCTGATAATGTCTCAGGCACATATACTATGTCTGATATTAAGGCACTAAGCGGAACTGAGAATTTTGCTGACGGTACTCTTGAACATATCTTTGACGGTACTATAAACAAAAAGGGCAAGGCTACAGGATACCACTACACAATGGTAAGCGGAAGCAAGGGAGAAATCATTGACGGTACACGAAGCGGTACAGATGAAAACGGAGTTTTTACCGGCAAGGTAATAATAAACGGAGTTAAAAAGAATGGATTCAGCTCTTTTTATCCTGAAAGCTGGTCTCCACAGCAGGTTGTGGATGCAATCAATACCGCCTATAATGATGCACTCAGCGATCCTGACAACCCTCACGGATCATTATGGATAGGTCATTGCGGAGATCTTGAAATTGATATGTATTTCAACAACAGCAAAAAAATCACGACTGCATTCCCGATATACGAAGGAGACTGAAAATGAAATATTCCATTAAAATTTCTGGAAAAAGAAAAAAAATTCCTGTGGTTATATTTGAGGATAAAAAATATGATCTTATAGGTGAGTTTCTCCTTGCTGAACGCAGTACGCTGAAATACTTTCTTGACGCTCTTGAAAATGCAGATAAGGACTCTGAAACAGAGATAAGCGGAAATGCTTTTACATTGACAGCTGACAAAGAGAAGACAACTGTGACCTGTGATATTACCGATCAGTCTGTAGCGGCTGATACCTCGGAATTAAAAGCACTTATCAACGATTATATAAATTCTTTAAAATCATAAAATCTGAAGACCGCCGGAACCAACCGACGGTCTTCAGATTTATTTAAGAAGGTGTTCTTGTAGGCTTGTTAATCGTCCTCATTCTTGTTACTCATACGGAAGGCTCTTTCCTTTTCTTCTGTCCAGATAGAATAGTTTGACTTTCCGCTCTTCTTTATTGTATAAAGCATGGTATCAGCATGCTTCAGCGCTACATTCATATGTGCCTGATCGTATACATCCATGCCGGCTATACCGATAGAACACGATACTCTATGGCTTTCAGGTACATTCGCTTTAGCGTGGATAGTAGCCTCTATCTCCGGAATAAAGTACTGACAATCCGCTATGCCCTTATAAACTGCCTTAGCTATCTTTTCACCGTCTTGTTCTGTTCCGCCGGGAAGTATGATAACAAATTCATCTCCGCCGTAACGAACGATATATCCTCTCGAACCCACAACCCTTTCAAACAGTCTTGAGAAGGCTACGAGTATTTCATCACCTACGTCATGACCATATGTGTCATTGCAGAATTTGAAGTTATCAAGATCAAGATATATAGCTGTGGCACAGATATTCTCTCTTTTTCCGCTCATCACAAGATTTGTATAGTCGTCTATCTTCTTGCTGAATCCCTGTCTGTTCAGCAGTCCTGTCAGCAGATCCGTTACAGCACTCTGCTGGAGCTTGTGGTTCATCTCGTTGATCTCGTCTCTTGCCTTCAGTCTGTATATTGTATCGTTCATCTGCCGGAGCGCAAACTTGAATATCGTCAGATCATTTCTGTCGAAGAAATTGATATTACCTGTCATATTCTCGTGCATCTCTATACACGACAGCATATATCCAGTCAGTTCGCTTCCCATATATACCGGCACACAAACAAACGACACTATGTTATTTACACCGAACATGTTAAGTATAGGTGTATATTCATAAAACTCTCTTTCAAATCTTGACGCAACAAACTCTTTCTTATGCTTTGTAAGATAATCAGTCACATCTGTCAGCTGGTCGTTTGTAAACACAAGATCTCCGCTGTTATATCTTATAACACCGTTGCCATTGATTACATCGACATAAAGAATATAATCAACGTTATAGTTATTCTGCATCGTAATCATAGAATCTTCTATGATCCTGTCACAGGTAGTATTCGATTTATTCAGCATTTCCTGCCAGGAAACAAGGAAATTTATACCCTTTGTTTTATCTGCAAGACGCATCTGCATTTCTGAAAACTGGACAAGCTCCTCTATCTGATATTTAGTCAGATTTTTCATAGGCAGTGAAATATGCTTTCCTATAAGCGGCTGATGATGGAACTTAGCAAAAAGTCTTTCTTCCTTATGCTTATAGCCGTTCTTATTACAGAACGCTATCGCCTCTTCAAGTATAGCCTCAGCATCCTCCGGACGGTTAAGCGTCATAAACAGATCATACTGTTCCTCGGCAAACATCGCATATACAAAGAAATGCAGACCGACAGTACGCATCATATGATATTTAGCCTTGTCCATATATTCCTGAGCCTTCACGGGATCATTGGATTTTTCAAGAAGTCCGCTTACAAAATAGTAGAAGAACATATCGTCATCCCAGAGGAAATAGCTTGGTTCGCCTTCACTGTGAAGAAGATGATACAGTACTCTTTCCATCTTATTGAGATAGAAATGAGCATTATATTCTATTCCCATCTTATAGCTGCAATACACTACCATGCCATAGACCTTGGACATATTGCATATCCTCATCTGATGAAGCTTCTTTGATTCCAGAAGCTTCAGAACACTAAGAAGGTAATTATAGGCTATTTCACAGTTATCGGAGAGAATAGCATTTGTCGCCATATTGTACAATGTCTCAGCAACATCATAAGTAGACTTAAGTTTATAGAACAGATCAAGCGCATGGTTGAAATAATCGTTAGCCATTGAAAACTGTTCGCTTACTATACGATTGAAGCCAAGACCGTTGTATATCTGAGCTTCCTCGTTTTTATCATTCTGATCCTCTATTATTTCAAGACATTTCTTGTAATAATAATCTACGAACGTAAAATATCCGTAGCCCTGCGCAAGAAATACGTTCTTTTTCCATGCTGATATCATAAGACGCTCATTTTTAAGCATCTTCGCAATACTCATAGCTTCTGCGAAGCTTTCATTATTTTCGCAGGTTTCAACATCACCGGAAAAATATTCTTTTCTGTTGCCGCAGCCATAGAACATTATATGTGCAAGATGGTTGTACATTTTATATTTTATAGCCTTAGCCTTAAATTCCTTTATACTTTCAGACTCGTCAATACGATACCACATATACTGAGTCCAGCCGTCCAGCATACACATATAGTCAAGCATCTGTGAATATACAAGATACTTCTCTGATCCTGTCTTTTTTGCAATCTTCATACACTTATCGCAGTTTTTTCTTGCAAGTGCAGACTGTCCGCTGTAGACCTCACATACAGTAAGAAGGTAATGATATCTGAACGTCAGATTGATATTCGGGTGCTTATTATTGACATTCTTGAGCTTATCGCACATAATAAGGGCAGTCGTATAGTTTTTACCGTAGGTTGCTGCCATAGCATACAAAATATAGAACCGTGCAAGAAGCTTGGCATTAAGATTAGGCTTATCGGCTATAAGCCTGTTATTTACCATTTCAAGATAGTACAATGCCTGCTTTATAGCCAGCGACAAGGTCATATTATTGATCTTTACAATATAGTCGCCAAGATCAGAAAGCACCGGTTCAAAGCTTTCAACTATATTAATATCAGCCTGCGGATCCTGTATATTCCAGTCCAGCATATAGTTAAGCTCTTCTATTTCACGGACAAGCCCCGACCATGTTTCCAAAGTATAGGCAGGCGGCACATACGCTTCGTTGTAATTTGCGAGAAGAGAAATATTATTATAGGTTTTTGAAATGAACCTGCACAGAAAATTCAGGGTACTGTTTTCCGCAAGGTGAAGCCTGTTCAGCACAAGAAACAGAGTGTGTTCTTTTGAAATATAGGACAAGATATTCACAAGAGAATCGGCGAACATCTTTGTCTCATATTCGATCTCACCTACTAAGATTTCCTCATCTCTCTCACATTCTCCGGCAGTAATGTATGATTTAACCGTAGATCTGCTCAGATAGTACACATCCGACTGTTCCAGAAATTCATCAAGAGGTATATCAATATAATATTTATAATAAAGCTGTTTTATCCATCCCAAAAAAGGATCATAGGCCTCCTGCATCCTGTTAGCACTGAATTCATGGTACAAAAGCTCTATATTGCTGTTGCTTTTTCCTACAGCCTCCTGTATAGCCTCTATAGGAACATTCAGCGTATTATAATGCTTAACAAACAAAATACTGCTGTGACGCAGTTCAAGACCGTGGATAATTGAATCTACAATTTTTCTCGTATACATATGAGAAAAAGATTCCATAACTGTCCCTCCTGACTACATTCTTACGGCTAAAATAATATCCGGTGCGTTTAACACCAATTTATACGCATTTCATACTGTATATAAGTTATTATACCAAACGCAACACAAATTTTCAATATACAATTCAAATTTTGTTCTATTTGATATTGGTATTACTTAGATTATTACATATTATAGTATAGCATTAAATCATTCTTTGTAAATAAATTGTGTATTAATTGTTAATAAATGATAAAATTCTTTTATGTTTGTGTCTGATGTGATATAATCTTATAAGAACTCAATCATTATTTAAGTTATATTTACGGAGGTGAGCATCATGAAAAATCTTAATGAACTTGCAAAACGTGCCGTAAGCGGAGACCAGAATGCTTTGCAAAAGCTTATTTCTGCCGCTGAGGACGATATACGATTCATTTGCACAGCTTTTTTTGGAGCTGATACAGATAAACACCTGCAAAAAGTCATCAATATCATATACGCACGTATATCATCCTATGATACATCTTCTGACATTGTTTACACGATAAGAAAACAAACTGCTGAAATATGTATTGAGATAAGCGGTTTCAGAATTTTTACGGACAGCATCCCTTCGGTATCCGTACCTTATGAAAATACTGATAGTGTAGCCATACCTGTAGACACACTAAAAAAATATGACAGTCTGCTGCATGCAATGCAGATGATCTATTATTGTACCGACAGCAATGAATACTGCATTTTTATTTTGCGTCACTTTGCCGGAATGACAGACAGCGAAACAGCATCCGCCTGCCATATAACCGATGAAGGAGAAAAAAAATTACTGTACAATGCTGTGTCAAAGATTAACCGTTCTCTTGCATCGCAATATACAGATACTTCCTGTTCTGACATTAAATATTCTGATCTTCTTAACGCAGCCGCAAAGACAAAACCTCCTCAGGAAAAAAAGAGTATTCTTACCGGAGAAAAGGCTATTTTCAAAACTACTATAGGAAAATCCGTCATAATAGGATTATTTGCCCTGATACTTATTGTATTATGTATCCAGGCACTGGGATATATATTATATCCACCC
>CACXDE010000071.1 GCA_902766305.1 uncultured Ruminococcus sp.
GTACAAACCTTTCCTTTGTCCCGTATCTTCTGACAGATTCATCAAGAAGAGACTGCATAAAATATTCAGGAGTATCAAAGTAATAGCTTTCATCCCTGACGTCATTCTGAAGCGCAGAGCTTTGATCAAAACGCTTGCGGTATCTGTGCAGAGCCTCACGGCATACTCCGAGACGAAGCTTGTCCATAAGTATCTCCGTCACAAACCTTGCGTCCTCACCATATTTCAGCTTTTCACAAAAGCGGTTATCACCTATTGCCTCTGATTTTATAAATGCTCCCGTAACATCAAGCTGTATACATTCAGGTTCATTTTTCAGATCAATAACTCTTGTGCTTTCATACTTATAGTCAAGATAGTGATATCCTGACCTTGCATCAAAAAATTCCTTGCGGCATCCCACAACATCAATTTCATCGTAATGCTTGTCAAAAAACTCTCCGGCAAAGTAAAAAGCGTCCCTGTCCCAGCAGTCATCAGAATCAAGAAAATTAACATATCTGCCCTTAATATGTTTTATTGCGGCATTTCTTGCAGAGCTTACACCGCCGTTTTCCTTGACAAGATACAGAATATTCTCCGGATATTTCTCATGATAGCGAAGACATATATCACCGCTTTTGTCCGGGCTTCCGTCATTGACGAGTATTATCTGAATGTTGTCCCTGAAACCGACAGTCTGCCCTATCACAGAATCAATAGTTTTTTCAAGATACTTTTCAACCTTATAAACGGGTATTACTACAGTAAATTTAAATTCCTTGTTTGTCATGATCCGTCAAATCAATTCCTTTATACTCTCATATATTCTCCGGCAGCAGTGCGCGTCATGATACGGATAGAACTTTTCTATGCGTTCAAGATACTTTTCACTGTTTTCACAGCCGCTGTTTATTTCGCTTATTATCGCCTTTACTGTTGATCTCAGATCAGTGCATACAGGACCGAAGCCGTTTTCCTCATAGCTGAAATATCCTTCGCTGTACGTATGCTTGCTGTAGAAGTCCTCCTTATCGAACTGGCTGTATACAACAGGCTTTTTAAGATAGGCAAAGTCAAATGCTACGCTTGAATAATCTGTAACAAGCAGTGCGCCGTCTACAAACTCCTTCTGGTAATCCACCAGTCCATCATTGACTGTAAAGACATCGTTCCCCTTAAAATCACGGCACTGTTCGCAGTGCATAGGGTGCATACAAAGCACTCCGCTGTATCCGCTGTCCTTCATAGCTTTCAGCAGTTCCGGGTCGTTTATAAGGTCGTTATAAAATCTGAAAAAGTCTGTTTCCCTGAACTTATCATAGTAAACGCTTTTGTTTGTTTTCGGGTCATAGCTGCCCTTTATGCTTTTTCTCCATGTCGGGATTATGACTATTTTTTTCTTGGCCTTATGGAATTTATTCTTTTTGTAAAGGCTGTCATATCTTGCAAGTCCCGTAAGCACTGCATGATCTCTTTCTATACAGTAATCTCCATTGACAATAGAAAGATATTCCGGCACAGCCGCTGTTATCATAAGACGGATATTTTTATTGAACCTGTTGAGCCATGCTGACATATCATCTTTTATAATTCCATGTTTAAGGTATATAAAATCATATGTTAGAAGGTCTACAAGATATTTTTTGTCATCTCCGAAGGGATTAAACAGATAGTCGGACGCCGCAGAGGATATTATCTTATCCGACATAAGAAACATGATAGGATAATCCTCGGAATCATAGGCTACAACACTGCCGTACTTTTTCATTCTCTCGTAATCCGGACAGTCGGAATTGATATTGAAATATACCTCTATCTTTCTGTGGGGACGCTTGTTCATATATCTGAAAAAATGCTCCCCGTTATCATTTGCAACATACGTCCTGTCAGATATCATCCAGACTTCATTTTTCTGACGTTCTTTAAGCTCGAAATATTTTTTTCTGAGCTTTATGATATCCTCCTTACCTTCCTTTTCCAGAACCTTGCAGTATGTCTCTTCAAGTTCCTGCCTCTTTTCGGGAGTATTAGGATAGGACATGAAGGATTTATCATCCATTGTCAGTATTATAGCGTCCTTTGCATAATAACCGGCTTCAACCTTCGGCATATGCGAGAACTTTCCCAGAGAGGTATATATTTCGCTGGTCTGATCTCTGAAACGGTAGAAAAAGCTTATCTTCTGGGGCTTTTCTCTGTTCAGGTGAAATTCAAACACCACTGCCCGTCCTCTGTTCACAGAACCGTCCATAGTTACCAGATCGAACTTCTTACAGTAGAAATAGGACGGATAGTATATTTCCCCGCCGACCTTTGCATAGTAGTTGAAATCATCCCCGCGCATCCAGCAGTTATCCTTGCCCTCAATGCGGAGAATATTGCCCTTTATCTCAACATGATCCCAGATAAGCAGGGTCTTTGCCTGCGCTAAATCTATAGTCATAAACTCATTATACATGATCTTTCCCTCTGACCATGTAAGGTCTTTTCTGACATCGTGATCATATTTCAGGGACAGGGCATACATTTTCATATTCATGTATATGCTTCTCTGACGGTATATTATCTTGTCATCTATCTGCTTAATTATACCTGTTATAATTTCAGAATATTTTTCATATTTATCCTGCGGCAAAAGCTTGTAAACAGGCTTTTTAAGTCTCCATGTTATGTCGTACATTACAGTATACTGTATGAACCTGTTAATTCTGCCGTATTTTTCCTTTGAGCGATCAAAAAGATACTGGTGCATATACTTTGGAACGCTGAAATAATAGTTTTCGGACTGATCCTGAATTTGCAGCAGCGACGTTCCGTCTGTTCTCATTCTATAATAGTGCAAAGCTTCCCTGACAACACCAAGCGTTCGCTTTTCAAGAAGAAGAGTACATATAAATCTTGCGTCCTCGCCGTAATCCAGTTCTGTACAGAACCTTAGATTTTTTACAGCGTCCGACCTGATAAGGACGCTTGTAACATCCATCTGTACCATATCAAAACGCTTATGAAGATCCGCTACCATAGTCTTTGCGAACTTATAGTCCAGTCCATGGTATCCGCTGCCGCCGTCAAAAAGCTTCTTTCTTGCGGCAGCCGCATCTGTCCTGTCAATGTTCTTCTCCATGAAATCATACAGTTTCCACAATGCGTCCTTATCCCATTTATCATCAGAATCAAGGAAGTTGACATATTTTCCCTGAATTTTTTCTATCCCGGCATTTCTTGCAGCGCTTACACCCCTGTTTTCCTGCTTTATATAAACAATATTGCCGGGATATTTTTTCAGATATTCTTCACATATATTTCCGCTTTTGTCTGTACTTCCGTCATTGACAAGAATAAGCTGTATATTTTCCTCAAAGCCTATTGTCTGACCAATAACAGACTCCACAGCCTCGCTGAGATATTTTTCTGTATTATATACCGGCATAACGACCGATATTTTATATTTATGCTCGCTCATTTTTATCCCTCAGAATCTATTTTTCAAATCCGCTTTTTTCCGGCAGCAGCTTCTCAAATGCGTCTATGACCTGCTGCTTCTGCAATTCAAAATCCTTTGTATTGACTGTATCGTTTACACAGATAAGCTTATACCTGCCGCTTTCTATTGAAGACAAAGCTTCATCCCAGATATTGTCCTTGATATGAAAGCACCTGCCTATTGACAATCCCCTTGGAATGCACGTTCCTTCCGCTAACTGCCAGAATTTCATAAGCCACTGATTGCAGTTTGATTTGGTACGGAATTTATCGGCGCAGGTCTGATCCAGTACCTCGCCTTCCTTTTCCCAGATCTTTACAAACGTACTTTTCAGGAAATTGCTCGGCAGATGATTGTAATATATTCCCGGAAACCACGGCCACATATCAAGCGCCGCTGTTTTTATCACACGCTTGACACCATTTTTCAGACTGTACCATTTGTTATGATCCTTCTTGAAGCACTGCTTTTTATCAAAATGTGTATTTATCAGTTCTATATCATTTCCGTTGAAAAAGCCTGCGCTCTTTTTGGCAAAGAAAATACAGTCCAGACCGTATGTATCCATCGGACGTCCGTCACGGAAAAAATCCTCAGGCTTCACATAATCAGTGATAAACATATCGTCATTGAAATACACAAACTGATCTGAAAGACCGTCAATGCGGTACAGATTCAGTTCTATAGTGTTTGCGTTGAATGTAGGAAGATATTTCTCAGGAATATAGTCCTTATGATTCACAACATTAAGCTTAGGATGATCTGTATTCAGCCACGGCGGTAAATGTCCCCATGTGACAAAATGCACCTTATTCACCCACGGGGCAAACTTCTCGATCCCTCTGAACCAATACTGAAGATTATCCCAGCTTCTGTACCTTACAATGGTATTGTCACCCTTTTCTGTTGATGAATCATATTTATTTTTCTCCTTCTGCCACTCAGGGTCGTTTCCGTCCACCCATATCATGACAAAATCTATTTTATTATCACTCATAACAAATCTCCGTTTTAATACTATTCTCATTTATATCTATAGATATGTCGGGGCATCCCGACCCCTTTTTCAAAAGGGTTTCCCCCAAGAAAAAGCAGCAGACGTCAAAAAGCATCTGAAATACCGTCAATTATTTTCAAAAGAAGACGGCTCCGGCAGAATAGAATAAAAGCTCTTTCTCAGCATCTTGCATTTTACTTCAAAATCCGTCGTCATTGCCGTATCGTTAACGCAGATTATCTTATATTTCTGTTTTATTATATCATCGCACATAGGTCTGATATCCTCATCCTTGAGATGGTAACATTTACCTATTTCTCTTCTCGGAACACTTATTCCGCAGCACAGCTGCCAGTATTTCATAAGCCACTGATTAACATTAAGGTCGCTCCGGAAACGGCACCGGCATGTCCTGTCAAGAGCCTTTCCGCATTCACGCCAGACTATATCAAAGGTCGACTTATTGAAATTCGTAGGAAGATGATCGTAATGGAATCCGGGAAACCATTCCCATCTGCTGAGCATCAATGTTTTGGCTATCATTTTCAGACCGTTCTGCGGACTGTACCACTTTTTGAAAGCAGGACGGATAACCCTCCTGCTTGAAGGGAAGCACCTGTTTATCTCTGCAACATTTGAACCGTTTATATGCGCTATGCTGTCCTCCGCAAAATACAGGCAGTTAAGCCCGTACACATCACAGGGCATACCGTCAACAAAAAAATCTTCTTTTTCCACAGGCTTTGTCAGAAACATATCGTCATTGAAATAGACAAAGTTTTCCGCCAGTCCGGGTATACGGTGCATATTCAGCTCTATAGTATGAGAATTGAATGTCGGCAGATATCTGTCAGGTATATAGTCAATATGATTGACTATATTAAGCTTCGGATTCTCCGCATTAAGCCATTTTGGAAGATGCCCCCATGTTATGAAATGTATCTTCCTCACCCAAGGCGCAAATTTTTCAACGCCCCTGAACCAGTATCTCAGATTGTTCCAGTCACGAAAGCGCACCTCAGCAGAACCCTTTGAAGGACGCTTATCATACTTTTCCTTCTCGGCCTTCCATTTAGGATCGTTTCCGTCCACCCATGCGATAACAAAATCTATATCATCAGAAGCATATGTTATATCCTCATAGGACTCCTCTTCCCCGACCATAACAATTCCTTCATCATCTATATCATCAAAATCCTCAAGTTCATCAAATTCGTATCCCGACAAAATATCACCTCCGATTAAAAGCTCAGAGCTAAGAGTGCAGAGCTCAGAGCTTGTCCTTTTCAGTTGTAAGTTGTAAGTTATCAGTTGTCAGTTTCCAGTTGAAAAGATTCTTCGTCGCTTTGTTTCTGAAAATAACCGGTATATCGTTCATTGGCAAGGCTAAAAGCTGCTCTGTTTGGAATTAAAGGATCGCTCCTCAGAATGACAGGATGGGAAAGTTTTTAAAACAACGAAAGAAGAAAGAAGCTTGATATTTCACAACTTATAACTTATGACTGACAACTGACAACTACAACTCCCATGAAAAAACCGTTATCAAAATAAACGATACTGCGATTGGAAGGAAGAAATAAATGGTAAAAATGGTTGTTATTATATCAGAATACTGAGTAACAAAATCTACAAGAATATTCTCCGGTATAAACCCTGATACCCAAAGTCCGCCAATTCCGAAGGCTGCTGCTCCATAAAACCCCGAAACAACATTCTTTCCGGCAAATCCGGTTATCCACGACAGGATCAGCAACATCAACAACGGAAAAATAAAATTTTCAGGAACATTTTTCATTAGTATTTCTCCGAGTTCCGGACACAAAACAGAACCTATAGCTATTCCGATAGGAACAACCAGTACATCCATCATCGAGATCAAAGCTGCAAAACCTGTAAATGCACCGATCAGCAAAAGCAAAGATAACAGCATCATAATTATTCCAAAAATTGCTCTGACTGCAATAACCATTTTTATTCACCTCAATCCGTAGCCTTTATAGCATTATAATTCCGTTCACAATTGTTGGTATCATAAAGGTCAAAAAAAGCGTCATGCTTGCTGAGATATTCCGGCGGATTTGCAAAGCTCTCTCCGGCAGCCCTTTCAAGCTCATCAAGAGCAGTCTCTGCATCATAGCAGACAGGACCGAAGCCGTCCTTTTCATAGCTGAAATAACCCTCCGGATACTGTCCCTTGCGGAAATCGTCGTAATCGAACTGATAATACATCAGCCGCTTTTTCATATATGCAAAATCCATCGCAATGCTTGAATAGTCAGTTATCAGGTATGCCGAGCTTTTCAGCAGCTCCTGAACATCATATTCAGGCCACTTTGCAACGGTTATATATTCACTGTCAATATCAAAAAATTTCAGAAAGCCCTGCATATCCCTGTGCGGATAAAATATCAGATGAAGGTCATTTTCCCTCAATATTTCATGCAGCCTTTCATTATTCAGAAAGCTGCTCCAGCCCTTGTAATAATGCGTCTTAGTGAACTCTGAAACATCTTCTATTTCATCCGAAGCAGACGTGGGCGTTGCTATCCAGCTTCTCCATGTCGGCATAAGAAGCACCTGACGGGGTACGACCTTCATATCATGAAGGCTGTCAAGACGGCATATTCCAAGTTCCTTTACCCAGCCCTCAGGATAGCCGTATTTTTCACTGACATACTTCCACTCACGGTATGTACTGCACACAAACATACGCATTTTAGTATCGCTGTAATACAGCCACGGCATATCATCCTTTATTATTCCGTGCTGCAAAAAGATTCTTGTATTTTTAATAATACCCTTTGTTTCAAGCACATAGCATACGGCAGCATCAGGCTTTCCGCCCTTCTGAGAGCTTATATTGTACTTCGCACTCAGGTAGTATATCCAATGCTTTATACTGCCGTAATGAACCGTTTCACCTATATCCTTCACACGTTCAAAATCAGCTGAACGTCTGTTAATTGCATAGACAGCATCCGTTTCCGGATGCTGTAGTTTTATATATCTGAAAAGATGATAGCCGTTGTCCCTCGCTTCGTTTTCGTTGTCGCAGATAAGCCACAAATCAGGTCTGCGGCGGCGGTATATCAGTGAACAAGGCAGCGCAAGCAGAAACTTGAAAATATGCCCTATATCAGCCGGTTTTACCCTTTGAAGCTTCTGAAAAAATGTTTCAGCCATACAAACCTCACATCAAAGAACATCGGGCAGGTCTTTTCTCAGACGGTTATAGTTATAAATTCCTATTGCTATTATTATCGCAAACTCTATAAAAAATATGCCGTTTTCCCACAGCGGATGGAATGTAATGCCGTTCTTTGCAAGCATTTTTACCGCGCTCGGGTCGTTAAGATAGGTCCTCGGTTCTTCCCAGAACCAGCAGTTGCAGACAAGGCATTTTCTATAAGCGTTAACAAAATATGTCAGCGGATTGAAAAGAAGAATAGTTCTGATAACCTCATTCTTCAGTGTATAAGAGTCATAGCATATTGCGGACAGCCAGAAAAGTCCTGACATTATTGTATTGATAAAGTTTGAAAAGTCCTTGCTGAACGCACACATCGGCGCTATTGACCACAGCAGCGCAAGGAAGAAAAAGAACATCATCGGCGATATGATAAATATCTGCAAATTATACACACTGGGCATAACTCCGCCGGCAAGCGTTATATAAAGATAACACAAAGACAGAAGGAAAATATGCACATAATATTTTGACAGGCTCGTATATGTCATTATAACTGATACGGGAAAAGATACCTTGTTTACAAACTGCCTGTTATCGGCAATGGATTTAGAGCCTCTCGATATCATTTCACTCATAAAGAACCATGCTACAAAGCCGGACATAAGGAACAGAAAATAGTCCATCCCCATTTCCTTTTTATTGCTGTCGCCTCTGAGTATGGAAAAAGCAAACCAATAGACAAAAAGCTGGAACAGCGGTTTCATCAAAGCCCACAGCGGTCCTATGACTGCGCCCTTATAGGTCTTGATAAGATCCTCCTTTGCAAGCATGAAGGTCTGCTTCATAAAGCCCCTGTGTTCCTTAGGTATCTGTACAAGATACTCTCTGAGCTTTTCTAAAAAAAGCTCCGCCTTGCTTTTTCTTTTTACAACAACATCTGTCATACAATAACCTCCGATTTTTATGAAAACAAATTATTGTTCCCTAATCACAAACTGCCTTTTTCACTCTTTCTATTTCCTCTTCTGCTAAGCCGTCAAGACTTCTTTTCCAGCCGGGAAGCTGAACAAGACCTATAACCGTCCCCATACCGTAAACAATATGCAGCAGCGGAAAAATAAAAGGCAATAGCAGCATATACAAGCTCTTATGCTCCGTTGTAATAACAGCAGCAGCCGTCATTACTATGTCAGCCAGTCCATAGGCTATACACAGCGCATACAGCGGTAAAGACAGCAGCCATATGCCGGAAACGATTCCTGTAATTTGCAGTGCAGTACATATTATCACTGCAAGAACAAAACAAAACGGAACAAAATGATAAAGCGAAAGACATCCAGGACATTTGCCGACAGTCAGACCTATCCACCTGCCGTTGCCGAATTTCTGCGAAAGCATACCTCTGAGTGTGGGGCGGATATTCTGATACGATACTATATCGTTACTTTGACAAATTTTGAAGCCGTTTTGTCTGATACGGTAGTGCATCTCATTATCTTCCGTCCTGCCGAGAGATATATCAAACCCCCCGGCTTTTGCAAAAACCTCTCTCCTGTAAGCACCGTGAAAAAGCGAATTGACATATTTCTTTCCGCTGCTTTTTCTTCGATATCCTGCAATAGAGCTGCCGAACATAGAGCTTTCAGCAGCGAGCAGCATTTCACGGTAAGCAGTAGGCTCATCAATATTGTTAGGTCTTGCGCCGCCGCATACATATTCTCCCTGAGAAATAAGCTCTGCATTTTTTTCAATAAAGTCCCGGGGTATGCTTGCATGAGCGTCAAGACGTATTATCACATCACCCGCCGAAGCACATATTGCTTCATTCCAGCCTGCCGCCTGTATTTTTCTCGGATTGTCCTTGACCTTAACAGAAAGGTAATCTTTTCCATACTTTTCAGCAAAAGCAATAAACCTACCCTTTGTTCCATCAGATGACACACTGTCAACAAAGACAAGCTCTGTCCTCTTCTTATCAAACGACTGCGACAAAATATCTTCAAAAAGACTGTCTAAAACATTCTCCTCGTTATATGCAATAACGCACAGTGAAACCGTAATTTCATCAAACGATGATACCATAAAAACACTCCAATATCAGAGACTGCATTTATATAATCTATATTATAGTTGCATTTTACTATTTTGTCAACCAGCGTAACGCTGGACCCGCGCCAGTCTTGCACTGCTTTCTTCACAATTCGCAGCTTCTATGAATCACGGGCGGTGCTATTCCATTTTTGTTTCACCAAAGATGATACTTA
>CACXDE010000072.1 GCA_902766305.1 uncultured Ruminococcus sp.
AATTTGCAATTGTTGAAAAGGCTTATGCCGAGGGCTGGGCAAAGGCACAGCCCCCGAAGGTGAGAACAGGAAAGACTGTCGCTGTAATAGGCTCAGGTCCTTCGGGACTTGCTGCCGCAGATCAGCTCAACCGCAGAGGACACAGCGTTACTGTTTTTGAACGATCAGACAGGATAGGCGGACTGCTTATGTACGGTATTCCGAATATGAAGCTCGAAAAGCATATAATAGAGCGCCGTATAAAAATCATGGAAGAAGAGGGTATAACCTTCCGCACGGGCGTTAATGTAGGAAAGGATATCAGCGCACAGGAAATACTTGACAGCTTTGACAGAGTTATACTTGCCTGCGGCGCAAGCAATCCCCGGGATATCAACGCCCCCGGCAGGGATGCAAACGGTATATATTTCGCCGTAGATTTTTTGAAATCGACAACAAAGGCACTGCTTGATAACGGTCTGACAGAGGGAACATATATATCGGCAAAGGATAAGAATGTAATAGTTATCGGCGGAGGAGATACGGGTAACGACTGCGTTGGTACTTGTGTGCGTCACGGTGCGAAGAGTATTACCCAGCTCGAAATGATGCCCAGACTTCCCGACACAAGAGCAGAAAATAACCCCTGGCCGCAGTGGCCAAGGGTATGTAAGACAGATTACGGTCAGCAGGAGGCAGCAGCTGTATTCGGCAGCGATCCGAGAGTATATCAGACCACTGTGAAAGAATTTATCAAAAACGAAAACGGTGATCTTACTGCTGCCGTTCTTGTCAGTCTTAAATCTGAAAGAGATGAAAAAACAGGCAGAATGATGATGAAGCCAGTTGAAGGTACTGAACGTACAGTCGAAGTTGAGCTTGTACTTATTGCAGTGGGTTTTCTCGGCAGTGAAAAATATGTTACTGAGGCTTTCGGAACAGATACAGATGCAAGAACAAATATTGCCTCTGCTCCGGGCAAGCATTGCACAAATGTTGACAAGATATTTACCGCAGGAGATGCTCACTCCGGGCAGTCACTTGTCGTAAGAGCAATACGTGACGGAAGGGATTGTGCAAAGGAAGTTGACGAAAGCCTGATGGGTTATACAAATCTTTAATATTTTGATTCCCAGCCTCGCCCACCGGCGAGGCTTTTTCTTTTTTGTTCAAGCAGATTGTAGGAGGCTTAAAATCGCCGCAAGGCGGTGGATGGGTCAGAAGAAGGTACTTTTATGATATTTTGGGAACGTTTTTACAATCTATGTTCAAACTCAAACTAAAAACCAAGCACTGTCTGTAGTAAATTGGGTTTTTCCTCCGCTACTGCCATTTAATAGAAAAGGGTACTGTACCTAAAGGAGACGATAAAACGACCGCACCTTTCGTTCTGATCGGTACGGTCTGTTTTATTTGATTAAATATAATATTAAAGCAGATGCAAGCTCCAACACGCCCAAAACGATCAATACAACAATTACAGCTTTAAGAAAAGCAAGCCGGCTCTTGTTTCTTTTTTCGGCAGTCGATCCCTGAGGAAGTATCGGAGTACGTTTTGTTATGGAAATATCGCCTTCAATATCACTGCTGACCTTGTTCATGTCATTTTCCCGAACCGGCTTTGCACTGATTCCAAAATGTCCGCTTATGAATTTTACGGCTTCATCTTTTATATATGTGCATTCTTCCGGTGAATCCGGAAGAAGAAGGATCATCTGTTTTCCGCTTATAAGACAGCTGACTGAGTGTGCGTTTTCGGATATCGTCTTTCTGACGATTTTTTTATTCTGACCGGACGGACTAAGTATCCTTGACAATATTTTATCAGCACTGGAGGCTGAACCGCTGATGTCTCCGGTGATAATTACAAGCTGGCAGCGTTTCAATGCTCTGAGAAGCTGGGCAGCAAATTCATCAGGCTCCAATACAGATACTGCTTCCGAAAGTTCGGAATTTAACGGCATCAACAGATTTTCTGCTTCCTGCTGCATGGCTGCCGTTTTCTTGGAACGGTAAAAAATAATTTCAAAATTCATTTCATACTCCGTTTACAAATAACGGGGAGCTAAGCCGGACTTAACTCCCCATCTTTTATTATTCTGGTTCTACGCTTGTTGTTTCTGATTCTTCAGGAACAGACGATTCAGGTTCTGACTGAATAGGTTCGGGTTCAGAAGATTCGACCGGCGACGGCTCAACAGGTGACGATTCAACAGTCGATGTCTGTGACTGCTGTGAATTTTCTGCGTCTATCTGTGCAGCTGTCTTTATGCCTCTGAGTCTGTTCTGGAACTCCGCAGCATATGCGTTGACATCATCAGTTGATGTTGCGCCGTTAACAAGGCTTATATATCTGTTCTGTAATGTAACGATCTCCTGCTGCTGTGCATACTTATAATTTCCAAGAGATACGCCGTTCTTTATGTTTGAAACAGCCTTTGACTTTGCTTCGCTGAGAGCTTTAGCCTGTGCCTGGGATGATTCCTGAGCCTTACGGCTTTCTTCAGCCTTTCTTGAAGCCTCATCCTTTGACATCTGATCCTTTATAGACTGCTCTCTCTTCTTTGAGGCTTCAAGCTCAGAGGATTCCTCCTTCTTGATTTCCTCATCGGTCTTAACCTTTTCAAGAGCCTTGATAGCATCATTCTTAATCTTTTCTATCTCGTCAATACTCTGAGCATTATCAATAGATTCAAAATAATCCTCTATCGCAGATTCTACTATAAGTCTCTGGGTAGTACGATAAGTCTTTCCGTCTACAGAATTTTGTATAGCTTCCTTTGCCGCCGTTCTCTTTTCGTTGAGTTCAGCTTCCACAGCCTGTTTGCTGCTTTCTTCGATTTCTGCATTCTTAGCTTCTATCGTCTTTATCTTACGTATATCATCTACTGCTGTATTGAATATCTCGTTTATCTCTGTACGGCTTCTTGCGTTGTTGATCATTTTCTTATAATCTTCAAGCAGCTTATCAACCTGTTTCTGTTCAGCTTCTTCATAGTGGTTCTGCTTGATGAAGTTTTCAAGCTCCTTGATGGCATTATTCTTGCCTTCCTTAAGCTCCTCGAAGAGCTTTTCATCGTCCTTTTCTGACCAGTCGGTTCTCTTGCCGTCATACCATGTAATCTTCTTTTTATTGAATGCTTCCTGGAATGTAGTTACATCCGGCTTCTGTCCGCCGTATGTGCTGTACCAGATATCGGGATAAAGTGTATCGGGATTTTCCTTTGCCGAAGAGGAGTTAACGCTTGCGTCCTCGCCGTCACGTACCTTTCTTGCTATAACGACAAAACGGAACTGAGAAAAGTCATAGGTACAGGTGGACAGTGTTACAAGTGTATCGTTCTCATTTGCTGTGACCGGAGTATCTATGATCGAACGCTCACGGATCTGATATATGAAATTCAGGAAATCATAATCATTTTCAAAGTCTCCTCTGAGGTAGTTGAAAAATTCTCCCTGACTTTCAAGAGTGTTTGTTTTCATGATAGAGATGATCTTCCACTGGCTCTTTTCATATATCGTATTGAATGTGAATACCGGATTCTTTTTGTAGAAGCTCAGATCTTCAAAATATTTTAAAGTACCGAACATTCTGCCGTCTCTCATATTATGACCGTGAAGTATGAGATTCTGAGAATCAAGCTTGCTTCTGTAGTCAAGGAATACTGTTCCATAGGTATCATAGTTCTTATAGAAGTCCTTGTACAGATAATACTCGTGATCCTCGCCCTCCGGCGGCTGACAAACCACATAATCTATCTTAGTGTTAGGAACCTTGATCCATCCTATAGTGTCATCATTCTCTTTTACGAGCTTGCTGAAATCAACAAGAGTACCCTGAGAACCGTCTATAGGCTTTTTAGTAATAGTCTTACCTGTTTCCGGATCAATTTCCGGTTCATTTACCACAAGCATATTCCTTATCTGTTCGTTCTGACTGTCGTTTACGGCAGGTCTTATTACAATCAGATTTATAAGCATAACAGACGATACGATAAACGTGCATATCGCCAGCATAAGAACAACTTTTCTGATAACGTCAAACGGTGCATCGCCTTTGCAGGGTATGAACCTTGTCCACAGCTTTGGCTTTGACTTCGGTTTGAGAAGGCTCTTGCACACGCTGTACAGGATTGTGTTGAAATCCTCTCCGGCTGTTCTTTCTTCCGGCAGAAATACAACAAGTATCTGGTTGTATACCGTTGTATAAGCAGTTATAAGCTTTTCTTCCTTTTTGCCGCCGTCTTCCTGCTGTTCTGATTCGGATCTTCTGGGCTGACCGAGTATAACAACATTATCATCATTTTTTTCTTCACTCTCTTCCACCTTGAGAGTAGGCATAACCGGTGTGATCTTGTCATTTCTGTGCTTTTCATCTATCAGGGAATCAAGATCCAGAACAGGCGCTTCTATCTTTTTTATTTTCCCTTCAACACCAAGCTCACGGAAGCCTTCTATCGCCTTCTCCTGATCGTGTTTTCTGAACGCATCTGCAACAGCTATCAGATGTATTTTTTCGTCTCCAGCGGAACTTTCTTCAAGCGCATCCGTAAAGCTTTCCTGTGTGAGGTTGATTTCTGTTTTGTAGATGATATTGATATCAACATCGCCAAGCAGTTTTACGGTATCCTCAAAATCCATTTCTGAGGTCTTAGCAAAAGATTTTCCGTTTCGTGGAAAGTACAATTCGGAATTCATGCTTATCACTCCTGTATTATTTAAAGATTTTACCGGTCATCCTTCAATTATGAAATACCATTCAGTTATGTGATCTCTGTTATTTTAACATTTTCAACGGCTTCTTTTATTAATTCTTCCTGATCTATTTTATTTTGTTCTGATACAACGTTTTTCAATACCGGTCTTGTTCTGGGGTGTTTAGGTGTAAATACCGTACAGCAGTCCTCATAGGGCTGTATGGATATATCGAACGTATCTATCTTTCTTGATATTCCTATTATCTCCTCTTTATCCATTCCTATAAGAGGTCTGAATACCGGGATATCACACACCGCATCAGTGCAGGCTATAGCGCCTATCGTCTGGCTTGCTACCTGACCAAGGCTTTCACCTGTTATAAGCGCCTGACAACCGTTAGCAAGGGCAATACGCTGTGCTATTTCCATCATGAATCTTCTCATGATAATGGTGAAGTATTCCTCGTGGCATTTATCACGTATCTCTTCCTGAAGCTTAGTGAACGGAACAGTATACATTGTCATTCTTCCGCTGTAGGCAGAAACCTTTTCAAGCAGCTGCCTTACCTTTTCCTCCGCTCTTTCGCTTGTATACGGCGGACTTGCAAAATGCACTGCTGTCAGTTCTATACCTCTTTTTGCCATCATATAAGCAGCTACCGGACTGTCTATTCCTCCGGATATCAATATGGCTGCTTTGCCGCCTGTTCCTACAGGTATGCCTCCGGCACCCTTGATTGATCCCGCGTGTATATATGCACAGTCATCCCTGATTTCAACCGTCACTACTACTTCCGGATTATGCACATCTACAGCTACATCAGGATACCTGTCTGCAAGGCATCCTCCGACCTCCATTGATATCTGGGGAGATGTCAGCGGAAACTTTTTATCCGACCGCTTAGCCTCTACCTTGAAGCTGTTTACTTGTGCAAACGTATCCTCAAGATAATCGCAGGCTGTCTGCTTGATACTCTCGATATCCTTCGGGGCGACAACCGCTCTCGAAAAAGCGGCAATACCGAAAATTCTGGATATGCACTCCGCCGTCTCGTCCATGTCGATATCATCAAACACCGGAGTGACCGTTATGATCGACTGAGAATTTTTAACCTTGAATGCCCCTATCTTATGAAGACGGTGCTTGATATTCTTTATTAGCTTATCTTCAAAGTTTTTGCGGTTAAGACCCTTCAGCACGATCTCACCAAGCTTGATAATAATTACTTCCTTCATCGTTTCACCTTTTTGCAGCGTAATTACTTTTCTGAAAAAATATCAAATTATCCACTGTTCATTGTATCACACTTATCAGCTTCTTGCAAGGGTTGAAACAGCAATTTTAAGATTGTTAACAATAATATTTGCTTCATCAGTACAGTTTTCGTCAGAAAAGCTTATTCTGAGCGCCGAATCAGCCCTCTTAGCATCATATTGCATAGCTTCAAGCACATGGCTTTTGTGTCCCTTAGCGCAGGCAGAGCCTGATGATACAAAAATATTGCGCTTCTCCAAAAAATGCAGCAGTGTTTCGGAGCGGAAACCGGGCAGAGAAAAGTTTATTATATAGGGCAGACAGTTCTCGTCTGAGTTGAAAACTATTCCGTCAATCTCGCTGAGCTTTTTTCTGAAAACTGTATTAAGTGCTTTGACCCTTGCGTTGGTTTCCATGTCATATACCTCAGCTGCCTTTCCCATTGCACATATCAGGGGTGCTGCCTCTGTTCCCGGACGTATTTTTCCTTCCTGCATACCGCCGTGGTGCAGCGGCAGTATCCGTACACCTTTTCGTACATACAGAGCACCTACACCCTTTGGCGCATGTATCTTGTGTCCGCTTATGCTGAGAAGGTCTATACCGTACTTTTTGGGTGTAAGCGGCATTTTAAGATATCCCTGCACAAAATCTGTATGAAAGAGTGCCGGAGAAGAGGCTGACGTTATAATTCTCTTTATTCCGCTGAGCGGCTGTATTGAGCCTAATTCGTTGTTGACAGTCATAATGCTTACAAGAATTGTATCCTTTGTGACCGCCTTTTTTATATCCTCAGTGCGGACGCATCCGCTGCTGTCCGGCTGAAGATACACCACATCAAAGCCCTGCTTCTCAAGCTGCTGCATTGATTCATACACAGAGGAATGCTCTATGGCTGTAGTGACTATTCTGTTCCCCCGTCTTTTAAGTGCGCCGACAGCACCGAAAACAGCCGTATTGTTGGATTCAGTTCCGCCGGATGTGAAATATATCTCCTCCGGCGCTGCTTTGAGAGAATCAGCAATTATCTTCCTTGAAGCTGTTATTTCATGCTCGGCTTCAAGTCCTTTGGAGTGAAGTGAGGAAGGATTGCCCCAGACCTCTGTCATTATCCTGTATGCCTCATCTGCCGAAGCTCTGCACACCTTTGTAGTTGCACTGTTGTCAAGATATATTTCTTTCAATTTAAAAAACCTCCGTTGTCTGATTTGAATGATAATCGCCTGTACATAATTTTTCGTCTGGTGCAGATAATACTGATATAATACATGAAAGGTGCAGATATATATGGAACTTACAAAAAACGAATATGCCGCAATGGTTGACAGAACGTCTCCTAAAAGCAGGATACTCCGGGATTGTGCCGGCGCATTTCTTGGCGGCGGTATGATATGCACAGTGGGACAGGCAATAAGCGATATGTATTCACTTATGGGCTTTTCCGAAAACAATGTTTCATGCCTGACAAGTATGACCCTTGTATTCTTGGGTACTCTGCTTACATTTCTGGGAGTGTACGATAATATAGCCAAATATGCCGGTGCCGGTACTCTTGTACCGATAACAGGTTTTGCCAATGCAGTTGCTTCACCGGCTATGGAATTTAAAAGTGAGGGCTATGTTGCCGGAACAGGCGCCGGAATGTTCTCTGTTGCCGGTCCTGTAATAGCCTTTGGAACTGCCGCTTCCGTTATATATGGGATTATGCTCATTATCACCGGATAGGAACAATGTGCAATTTATTGTATACGAATACACAATTTAAAACATTAAACCATAAAAAATATATATTTTTTGTATAGAAAAATATTGTAAATGAATTTAATTTGTGGTATTATGTAAGTGTTAAGAATTGTGCAGTTTAAGTAATAACTGTCGGGGCGAAGCTTCTCCTTTGTTCCGATGGTGAAAGGAGCAAAAATATGTACGACAAAATACTAACTTCTTTATCTTACGGAATGTTTGCCGTGGGTGTAAGGGGGGACAGTAAGCCGAATGCCTGCATAGTAAACACTGTTATGCAGATATCTTCTCTCCCTATGACAATAGCAGTAAGCGTCAATCACAACAATTATACTAACGAATGCATAAAAAAACACGGAGAATTTACTGTCAGTGTACTGTCCGAGAATACCTCCGGCACGGCTATAGGTGCACTGGGATATACTTCGGGGCGTGATACGGATAAGCTCGCCAATGTGAAGTATAAGGTTCTTCGGGAAGGAGTGCCTGTGATACAGGAGAATATATGCTGCTGGTTTTTGTGCAAGGTCGTACATCAGGTAGAAACAGTGACGCATACAGTCTTTATTGCCGAACCTGTTGCCGGAAGCGAAACAATAAAGGGCAATCCCATGACTTACGATTATTACCGCAACGTCATAAAGGGCAAGTCGCCAAGATATGCGCCTACATATGTTCCTGAAGAAGAGGAAAAGACGGACAAGTACATATGCAATATCTGCAAGTACGAGTACAACAACAGTCTTGTACCCTTTGAGGAGCTTCCCGACGACTGGGTGTGTCCTATCTGCGGCGCGCCGAAGT
>CACXDE010000073.1 GCA_902766305.1 uncultured Ruminococcus sp.
ATTGTCTTCATCGTTCTGCACGATCATGTATCCTAAAAGTTCGCTTGACATTTCATCGCCTCCCAAATAAAGAACATTTGTTCTTTTTCTAATGCGATTATATATCAGTCTTTTTCAAAAAGCAATTAAAAGTTTTAAATACATAACAAAAACGGTACCAATGTACCGTTTTGCTTGTTTGCTTGTTAATGTGTTATCTTTTGATGTTATTTCCGGTCTATTTCTTCTCCGCTTTTATAAGTTTCTTTGACATGGCTATTATGTCTTCAACTGCATTATCCGGCGATACAATCCTAATACCGCCTCCAAATGTAAACACCCATGCATAGAATGTCGGGCTCAGGGAAACTCTGACACGAGCTTCAAATGTGGTTCTGGATATAGGTTCCGCATCCACATCTTCACCGAAGCGGTCGATGATATACTTCATGAACTCATTCTTGCATTCCAGTACCACATCCACTTCCTCACCGTCGAACATCTCAAAGATCTCCTTTGAGTAGTTTTCCAGATTGAAATCCTCAGGTTCCGGCACTGCATCGTCATTCAAGATCCCCGGTTTATATAACCTGTCAGTCCTGAAGACGGATACGTTATCATGTTTATCAGACCACCCCACAACATAGTAGTAATCTTCATTCCAGAAAAGCGCATACGGGCTCAGTTCATAGACTTCACCATAGTTTCTGAACACCTTTTCTTTATACCTGTTGTATTCAGTGTATTTGAAGGATATCTTCTTCCTGCTGTTGATAGCTTCGTTTACTATGTCTACGTTATAGAAGTTCTCAGGATTGTCTGACTTGATACGGTTGGTAGCATGAATGTGCCTTATCAACTGCGGGCGCTGGTTTTCGCTGGCAAGCTTAGCCAGCTTTTCACCAAGTTCCTGGCTTTTCTTCTCAGTAACAAACCTTGAGGAAGCCACTGCATCTATGAGAAGCTTAACCTCAGCCAGATCAAATCCACGATCTCCGATATGATACCTGTTGGGTTTGCTGTGCTCAACTATGACATCAAATCCGAGTTCCTTTAGCATAACTATATCACGGCGTAGAGTCTTATCGTTGGAATGGATATTCTGCTCTCTGAGATTTTCAAGAATCTGAGAAGTTGTCAATTTATTCTCATCATCGGTCTTTTCATAAAGCATCTTTACCAACATAAGAAGACGCGCCTTATTAGAGTTATTATCGTTTTCAGCAATTACGTTCTTAGCTACTTTTTTATCCATGTTTCTTTAATCCGCTTCCTGTCAAATTATCCATTGTATACCTCCATATTTCGTCGGGGCCTTCAATTATCAATTCCACTTTGTATCCTCAGCTACTTTTCCAAGCCCTACTGACGGATTGAAATGATATGTGTTATTCTCTCCGAAGTCCTCATTATCAGCCCATAATTCACACTGGGACATTACTGTCTGAACTGCATCATCCATACCCTCCGGTGGATATTTGTGCTTCCTGAGAAGTTTCTTTATCATCATTCTCATTTTAGCGCGGGCTGATTCTTTCTTTTGCCAATCAATGGTTCTGTTTTTCCTAAGTGTATCTGCCAGTTCTTTTGTAATGGCAATCAGTTCTTCGTTTTCATAGAAGTCTTTAATAGCCTGTGGTTTAGTAATCGCGTCATAAAATGCCAGTTCATCTGAAGTTAAACCAAGTTGTTCTCCTTCTTTACGTGCATCCGCAATTTGTTTTGCTAACGCTAGCAGTTCTTGTATTACCTGCTCATTTGTAAGCATACCGTTAAGATATGCATTCATAGCACGCTTAATTATTTCACTGAATTTTTCGGACTTTACCAAATTAGTTTTCTTATAGATTTGTACCTGATCCATAATCAGTTTTTTCAACAGCTCTAAAGAAAGATTCTTCTCTTTCATCTTAGCAATTTCTTCCAGGAACTTTGGATCAAAAAGTGAAAACTCTGAATGAACATCTGAGAAAAGATTAATAACTCCGTCACTCTTTACACTCTGCTTAAGCAGCTCATTAATACGAGCATTTACTTCCGGCAGAGATAGCTTTTTATTCTCACCGCCATTAATTATCCTTTGGACTGCAACTCTGACGGTTTCAAAGAATGCTGCTTCAAATCTCTCGTCCTCTTGTGCAAGCGATGAACAAAGAGATAATGCCTGTTTCATAAGAAGCGC
>CACXDE010000074.1 GCA_902766305.1 uncultured Ruminococcus sp.
AGAAAATTATGAGTACTTTAATGCCCTTCAAAAAGAAAATACAAATGAAATGATGGAAACATCTATATTCCTTACAGATGATGACAAGACACTTGTATTTATGTTCCAAATAAAAACAGAATTGGACGAAGAACAGGCAGAACAGTTGGGAGAAATTCTCATAGACAGTATCGGTGCAAGTTTCTCCGACAGTCTTTTAGAAGATTTGAACGAAGCGGCAGGCGAAGAATGTTCCATTTTGATAAGGGTGGTCGATAAGGACTATTATCAGCTCTTTGAACAGAAATTAAATTGAATATGAAAAACTTTTTATATATACAGTACATAAAAAATTTACAAATAAGCTAAAATATGTATTGAATGTTTTACCAAAAAGGATTATAATGTTAATATAGCATAAGCATTATCTGTAAATTATAAAATAAAAAATCAGAACGGAGAGATGTTATGAGAAACATTTTGTTTGTTGCGTCAGAGTGCTACCCGTTTATCAAAACAGGCGGTCTTGCTGATGTAGTCGGAGCGTTGCCCAAAATGCTCAACAAAGACCAGTTTGATGTCAGAGTTGTAGTTCCGAAGTATATGTGTATCCCGTGGGAGTACCGTCAGCATTTCAACTATGTAACCAGCTTCTATATGGACCTCGGTTTTATGCCCAATCATGTTTACGTTGGTATCATGGAGTATTACTATGAAGGCATACATTACTATTTCATAGACAATGAAGGCTATTTCGGCGGCGACAAGCCTTATGGCGAGATAAAGTGGGATATCGAGAAATTTACCTTCTTCAGCAAGGCTGCACTTGCAATACTTCCTGTTGTTGGTTTCAAGCCTGATATAATCCATTGCCATGACTGGCAGGCTGCACTTGTACCTGTATTCCTTAGAACACTCTATAAAGATAACGGTTTCTTCTGGGGTACAAAAACTATTATGACCATACATAACCTGAAATTCCAGGGTATCTATGATATAAAGACTTTCAGATATCTTACAGCTTTCCCTGAGTATGTTTTCACTCCCGCAAATATGGAGTTCAACCATGATGCAAATATGCTCAAGGCTGGTATAGTATTCTCTGACTATGTAACGACTGTAAGTGACACCTATGCAGGTGAAATTCAGATGCCATATTACGGCGAGGGACTTGACGGTCTTATGCGTCACAAGAACCATTCACTGTGCGGTATTGTCAACGGCATAGATTACAATGTATATGCACCTGAGCATGATATTCAGATATATGAGCATTATACCCCCGATACCTTCGATAAAAAAGTGCTTAACAAGCGTGGCTTGCAGCAGGAATTGGGCTTGCCTGTTGATGACAACAAGTTTATGATAGCTATTATTTCAAGACTGACAGACCAGAAAGGTCTTGACCTTATAAACTATGTTATCGAGAGAATAACAGATGAACATACCCAGTTTGTTGTACTCGGTACGGGTGATGAGAAGTATGAAAATCTTTTCAGACACTATCAGTGGAAATATCCGGAGAGAGTTTCGGCTAATATCTATTATTCCGACAACAGGGCACACAAGATATATGCGGCTTCAGATGCAATGCTCATGCCGTCAAGATTTGAGCCGTGCGGTCTTACACAGCTTATTGCACTCCGTTACGGTTCTGTTCCGATAGTTCGTGAAACAGGCGGTCTGAGAGATACAGTACAGCCTTATAACTGGTTTGAAAACACCGGTACAGGCTTCTCATTCGCTAACTACAATGCCGAAGAAATGCTCAATTCCATAAACTATGCAAAGACAGTTTACTTCACCGACAGAGGACGTTGGAATGAAATTGCCACAAGAGGCATGAGAATGGATTATTCATGGAACAACTCTGCAAGACGTTACGAAGAACTTTACTATCGTCTTACCCCTTGGTATTGATTCTTTAATTAAATAAAAAAATTCGGCTGTCCCCATACTTTTTATTGTATGAGGACAGCTTTTTTGCGTTCAGATCATTATATTATTACATTGTGCCATTAGGCATTTGTCCGGGCATCATCATTCCTCTGCCGCCACGACCGCCGCCCATCATGGACTGTGGTATGCTGTCAACTTGTGTGCCGTTGATTATGATAGTGCCGCCTGTGTATGTTGCTGTGCCGTCACAGTCGAA
>CACXDE010000075.1 GCA_902766305.1 uncultured Ruminococcus sp.
ATTCTTCAAGAGCCGCCTGAGCTGTTTTCATGTCGGGATATGCACCGATATAGGTGCGTCCTGCTCCGTTGCGTGTGGACGGTGCAATTGCGATATAAGGGTTTTTATACCGTGTATCCTTCCTGATCGTGCCGGACCCGTGCGCCCTCTTCCGGTGCTTTGCCGCTGTGACAGTCTGCTTCTTTCCGCAGAAACAGCAAAATACAGCTCCGTCCGGCAACTCTTTTTTACATTTCTTGCATAACATTTTTATCAGCTCCTTGCAATTTTCTCGGAGCTGTGCTACAATATGAATACAGGTTTTTTCAAAACATATTTGGAGTACAGCTCCTGCCCCTGTCGGTGTTCCAGCATCGGCGGGGGCGATTTTTTATTTTATTTTTTTCCCGCAGTAAGGACAAAAACATTTTTCGTCATGCTCTTCCTGTTTTTGATGTTTCTCTTCCATGCTCTCTACAAAGCCCGATGATATGATACCTGTCGGCACTGCTACAAGCCCTATACCAAGCAAAGCAATAACAGCACTGAGTATCTTTCCAAGTGCAGTAACAGGATAAATATCTCCGTAGCCTACAGTTGTCAGAGTAGCAACAGCCCACCACAAGGCAGAGAACGCATTTTCAAAAGCTTCCGGCTGTGCTTCATTCTCTATATTGTACATAAGTACAGCGGCTATTATCATAAGCATTGATACCACTGCTATTGATGAAAGAAGCTCATGCCTTTTGCGTTTGAATACATCTGCAATAGTAGATAGTGCGGTAGTATATCTGTTTATCTTGAATATTCTCAGCAGCCGGATTATCCGGAGCATACGCAGTACACGCAGGTCAATAGGAATTATATATGGTATGTAAAATGGCAGAATCGCAAGTAAATCTATGACAGCCATAAAGGAACGTATGTATTTTAATTTTGCTCGCAGCGGTGTCATTTCGGGAAACATAAGATCGGCTGTATATATCCTCAGAAGATATTCCGCTGTGAATATCACGACAGATACTACCTCTATCCACCATAAAATACTACTGAGCCATTCCGGAAGTTTGAACGTATCTGCAATTACTGTAATAACATTCAGGATAATAAGGCAGATTATAAAGATATCAAAGGTTTTACTGGCTTTGCTTGGGTTCTCAGGTGAGCTGATTATCTCAAAAAGTTTTTCTTTCATAAAATCTATTAATTAATAATCATTGAGTTGACCAAACTCGGTTCTTTGATGTAAAAATATATTCTTTAAATTCTTTCATCTGATCCGGAGCTGTAGAAAAAACTCTTGTCATGCCTACCTCGCTACTGCTTCCGGCAGTACATTCTATTTCTGTATGATGTTCGTCTTTGAATTTGTTATACGGAACATCTATCAAAAAATAGTGTAGCTTTCCATTCAACTTAAATCTTAAAAGCGGTCTGCCTACTCGCTCTACAATCAGGTATTTATCCGCTTTTCTAATTGACAGTTCCGACTTTTTCACCTTATTGTAACTACATAGTTTCACAAATTCGCTTAAGTATTCCTTTTCCAGATCATTCAGTTCACACGGATCACCTGAAAATGGCACTCCATATTTATTTCTTGATTCCTCTCTTTTTAAACAATACTGGTACATATGATTGATCACTTTACAATTGTTATATGAGTGTTTAATCTCCTTTATTACGCTTAGGTGTTTTTGTACAGTAGATAGCTTATGATCGTGAAGTTCCGGCAGGTTATCTCTGCATAATTTAAGTCCGTCAATTACATCATTATTAATTCGTTTATTAAGCTTAGTAACATAATTGTACTGTAAAAAACCCATTTCAAATTCAGTATTGTATGTTAAAAGCGGATAGTCTTTGATGTAGTAAAGTAATTCGTTTAGAACGGTTCTGATAGAAGGCGCATTATTGACATCCGAAGAAAAAATATGATTTATATCGAAAGCATCTTCAGGAATTGTTTTGGTGTATTTGCAGAAACTATGAAAATTGCCTTTTTTTATTCCATCGACATATTTTTCCGCTGTAATTTCAAGAATACTGTTCGTATAGTAATCCAGACCTGTTGTTTGAACGTCAACGATTACATAGGTATTTGGTGTTTCATATGTGGTATTGTATGATGTATCGACAGTTTTTTTCTTTGTATATTCAGGCTCATAATTCGATGAAGATTTAGATGTATTTTTTAATTGAGGTGGCGGAGTAGTATTGTTATTATTGATTGAACTGTAATATAGTATTGATATTACTACGGAGACAACAATCATAATAACAAAAAAAGTAATAATAGGATTCATATTATCATCCTTCTTAAATTAATATTGAATAATAATTCATAATACACCAAAATAAAAGATCGAGGTGGTTTTTATGGATTATAAAAAATATCAGAATGTAAGAAACGCAACATGGAAAATTCTCATTGATCAGCATATTTCTGAGTTGCCTGTGCCTGTAGTTCAAATCTGTCATAAGTTAGGCATCAAAGTTAAATACGATCCGAAGTTGACCGATAAAATCAACAGCGGTCAAAGTATGATTATTAATGGCAAGCCTTATATTCTGGTCGCTCCGGATTGTCCAATGAAACGTATGAGGTTTACTATCGCTCATGAGTTAGGTCATATTATTCTGGGACATGTGGGTGAATATCAATTTCTCAACCGTGCGCCTTCGTCTTCTGATAATTCAATTGAACAGGAAGCAAATATCTTTGCGA
>CACXDE010000076.1 GCA_902766305.1 uncultured Ruminococcus sp.
GTACTGCGTCACTAAAGCTGACACATGCAAAAAAAGCATAATCACCAATAGTTTTCAGACCACTGCCGCCTTCGAATGACACCATACTACCGCATTTTTGGAAAGAATATGTACCTATATAGCTGACACCTTCGGTAATGACCCTTTTTATCTGAGTTTTATAAGAAGACCAGGGTGCATTATTCGCATCTCTGTCATAATCATCCATGGGTGTATTATTGCCCCTAATAACAAGCGTACCTTCATCATCAAGCGAAAAAGTCGTTTGACCATCTCCGCCGCAAACACCCTCTGCAACATAGTTCTTTGATTCCTCAGACTGCTGAACAGACGGCTGATCTTCGGTCTGACTTACATAACTTTCCTCATCCGATACGGTACTTTCACCGGACTGATCTGAAACTGTATCTGAAGACTCCGTCTGTTCATCCATACTTTGCAGTGACGATTCAGTAAAGTTTTCAGAATCTTGACTTTCTGATACAGTATCCTGTATGTCTGATTCAAACGAGGAAACAATATTTCCGGACAACTCAGCATGGTTATCAGAAGAGTTATTTGAATTATCAGCAGACTGACTGCATCCGCTGGCAAGCAGTATCGAAGCAGATATCATAATAATTAACAGTTTTTTTATTTTCATGATAAGCCATTCTTTCTTTATACTGACATAACATTTTCCAAAATTGTAAGCCCCTTATCTATTTCCTCATAACTGATATTAAGAGGCGGGAGAAGTCTCAGAAGATTTTTTGCCGTCAAAATAAGAAGTCCGTTTTCAACACATTTTGCAGCGATCTCCTTTGCATTATCCTTTTCGGTAACAATGCCTATCATAAGCCCCTTGCCCCTGACTTCTTTAACATTAGCCATGGAACTAAGCTTTTCACGAATGTAATCACCCTTCTTGCATACCTCATCAAGAAATTCTTTTGCGGCAACTCTTGAGAGTACCTCTTTTGCTGCGGCGCAGGCTATTGGATTACCGCCAAAAGTTGTTCCATGAGTTCCGGCTGTCATTACATCCGCAAGCTTTTTATTGCACAGACAAGCGCCTATCGGCAGACCGCCGCCAAGTCCCTTTGCAGAGGTTATTACATCCGGCTCGATACCGTACTGTTCAAAGCAGTAAAATGTACCCGTTCTTGAAACACCTGTCTGAACCTCATCTATCATAAGGAGTATATCCTTTTCTTTACAAAGCTTTGCAGCAGCGTCAACAAATTCCTGTGTAAGCGGCATTACACCGCCCTCACCCTGTATAAGCTCAATAAATACAGCGCAAACATCATCACATACCGTGGTATTAAGATCATCAATATCGTTTGCCGTCACATAATCAAATCCTTCTGTAAACGGGAAAAAGAAATTATGGAAAACGTCCTGACCTGTTGCAGCAAGCGTTGTAACTGTTCTTCCATGGAAAGAGTTTTTGAGAGTCAGAATCTTCTGACGTCCCTGACCGTATTTATCAAAGCTGTATTTTCTTGCAATCTTTATGGCGCATTCATTTGCTTCCGCTCCGCTGTTGCAAAGGAATACCTTATCCATTCCGGTAAGTGCGCAAAGCTTCTTTGAAACCTCGGTCTGAAGCGGAGAATAGTACAGATTTGATATATGCTGAATAGTATTTGCCTGTAAAGTTACAGCCTTTACCCATCCTTCATCACAGTAACCTAAAGAGTTTACACCTATTCCGCTTGTAAAGTCAATATATTCCCTGCCGGATACATCCTTTGCAGTTGCTCCCTTACCGCTGACAAGCGCAGTCTGAAAGCGTCCGTAGGTATGCATCATATAGCCTTGTTCATCATTTTTTATTTCTTCAAACGTCAATCATGACACCCCCGAGTCAACATAAATTTATACGAATAACATTATAAACGAATACACAGCTACAGCCAAAAACAAAAATGCAGCAGCAAGACATAAGTTTCCGATTTTTTCCCTTCCTGACCTTCCACATAGGCGAACTTCGGGTCATTCGGATCATAAAAGATATTAACCACTCTTTCGGGATTATATTTCCGTGAACCTCTTTTTGATCTGATGCTGTAGGTTTCACCGTCTGCAACATAACTATATATGTGATAATACGAAATATGACCGTTATCAAAATCGCGGTCTTTGTCTGCATCCACAACCTTGCCTTTTGCAGTTCTTGTACATCTTGTTTTCTGCTCTTTGCCGGTTTTATAGTTGTATCTTGCTAAAAATATCATAGACACACCGATAAGTGTACAAATGACAAATGCAGCAATATCTGATCCGCTGTTTTTCATAACAATTACCTCATATCAATAAAACATCGTTCCGATACCTTCATCGGAAAACATCTCAATAAGAATAGAATGAGGTATCCTGCCGTCAATGATATGCGCTCTTTTTACACCTCTTCTGACAGCCTCAACACAGCAGTCAATTTTCGGTATCATACCGCCGGAGATTATGCCCTCTCTTTTAAGTGACGGTACTTCGCTGACATTGACTACAGGAATAAGTGTATTTTCATCTTCCTTATTTTTCAGAAGTCCCTTTATATCTGTCATAAGAATAAGCTTTGCAGCTTTGAGTTCAGCAGCAATTCTCGCTGCTGCAAGATCGGCATTGATATTATATACAGCTCCGTTATAACCGCCTGCTATTGTCGAAATGATAGGGATATAGCCGTTCTTAGTTGCGTCTGTAATAACACCGGTATTAACTTCGGTTATCTCTCCGACATATCCTAAATCCTCCGCAGAAATGACTTTTTCAGCCATTATCATACGTCCGTCAAGACCGCAAAGACCAATAGCCTTGCCGCTGTGCTGCTCTAAAAGCTGCACAAGGGTTTTATTTACCTTTCCGGCAAGCACCATCTGAACAACGTCAATAGTCTCCTTGTCTGTAACTCTCAGACCGTTTACAAACCTGCTTTCCTTGCCTATCTTACCGAGCATCTGACTGATCTCAGGTCCGCCTCCGTGAACAAGCACGACATTAATTCCTACAAGCTGTAAAAGAACTATATCGCTCATTACAGCGTCTTTCAGTTCATCGTTTATCATAGCATTTCCGCCGTATTTGATAACTATGGTCTGACCGGCCCAGGTCTGGATATACGGCAGCGCCTGTATCAGTATCGCTGCACGATCCTTATCTGTGATATTCCGCATTTTTTTCAACTCCCGTTAAGTTCTGTAATCTCCGTTTATTTTGACATAATCATATGTCAGATCGCATCCGTAAGCTTCGGCAGAGTATTCCCCGTCAGATAAATCAACCATAATGTCTATCTCATCACGGATAAGTATCTCTTTTGCGGTTTCCTCGGAAAACTCAATACCTGCACCATTTTTGCACACATCTATTTTTCCTGCCTCTGAAGCAAATGAAACATTTACATTATTTACATCAACATCTGCACCAGAATATCCTATTGCACAAAGAACACGTCCCCAGTTTGCATCTGCGCCGAACATTGCAGCTTTCAGCAGACTTGAACAAATAACTGACTTTGCTGCAAGCCTTGCATCCCTTTCGGTTTTTGCACCGCTGACCTTACAGACAAGAAGCTTTGTTGCGCCTTCCCCGTCCTTAGCCATTTTCTTTGCAAGCTCCTTACATACGGCGGTAAGTGCCTCTACAAAATCACAGTAATCCTCTCCCTCACAGGTGATCTCCTCATTCCCTGCAAGTCCCGACGCCATAACGGACAGAGTATCATTTGTTGATGTATCTCCGTCAATGCTTATCATATTGAAAGTATCGTCTGCCGCCGTCTTTACAGCCTTCTGTATCATCTCAGCGGAAATAGCAGCATCGGTTGTTACAAA
>CACXDE010000077.1 GCA_902766305.1 uncultured Ruminococcus sp.
CAACTAATCATAAAAACAAGTCCGCTCCTCAGAATGACAAGTGAGGCAAACTTTTTGAACAACAATAGAATAAGAAATCTAGTACGGCATCATTGTACATTGAAAATTGTACATTGAATTGTCCGCTCCTCAGAATGACAGGCTTGAGAAGCTTATGAAACAATATAAGAAGAATAAAGTTTAATACGCTATAGCTTAGAGCTTACAACTTACAACTTACAACTGATAACTTATTGTAAGTGCTTTACCATTTTTTATGTCTATCACGGCTTTATCTGATACTATAGTATTGCTCACACCGACAGGATGATCTGAATACAGTATACCATTCTCAAGTTCGTATTCAAAACCGTGCAGGCTGAGAACTATCTGTTGGCAGGCGAAGGGAAAAATGCCGAATCCAAACCCTTTTTTTCCTTCAATTACAGTCCTGCCTTTACCAATGACTTGTATTATACTTTTGCTGTCTACAATGTACGCTGTCTTGCCCTTTTTTGTCAGGCTGTAAAGAACACTCAGATTAGCAAATGTGTGATCGAATCTGCCGCCCGTCATTCCGAAAAGCAAAAACTCGTCAAAGCCGATTTTAAGGCATTCATTTACAATTGAGACAGTGTCTGTATCATCTTTTTTTGTAGGAAGGACAATTATCTTTGCACCGGGTATGTCGGGCTTACTGCTTGAATCGAAGTCACCGACTATCAGCGATGGCTTCAAGCCAAGCTTTTTTGCATATAAATGACCGCCGTCAGCGCAGGCGATAAAGTCACCTTCTTTTATATTATTTCTTATTATATCTATATCTGTATTCGGCGATGAACCGATGATTATACAGCGTTTTTTTGACATTTGTTATCCCTCGGCTAAAACACTGTTTCCCTTGCTGTCTATCGCGACAATCGCAGGAAAATCCTCTACAGTAAAGCGGTATATCGCTTCTGTACCTAAATCCTCATATGCAAGTGTCTCAACGCTTTTTATGCTTTTTGAGATAAGCGCAGCAGCCCCGCCTATAGCAGCAAAATAAACACAGCCGTTTTTCATCATAGAATCTACAACCTCTTTGCTGCGTTTTCCCTTGCCTATCATAGCTTTAAGACCTCTGTCAAGGAGTGCCGGAGTATATTTGTCCATTCTGTAGCTTGAAGTAGGACCGGCAGGACCTACAGCATGTCCCGGCTTTGCAGGCGCAGGACCAACATAGTATATAACTTCGCCGTCTATTTTTACTGGGAGAGGCTTGTTATCCTGAATCAGTTCATACAGTCTTTTGTGTGCAGCATCTCTTCCTGTTATCATTTGTCCGCTGATAAGAACGCTGTCACCGGCTCTGAGGTCGGATATTACTTCATCACTGAGCGGAAGTGTAATTTTCTTTATCATAAAAAAGCTCCTTTCAGCTGAATTATATTTCAGTTTCCTTGTGTCTTGCAGCATGGCAGCATATATTAACTGCGACCGGCATACCGGCTATATGAGTGGGGAAGTACTCTATGTTTACTCCAAGTGCAGTATTGCTTCCTCCAAGTCCGGCAGGACCGAAGCCCATTTTATTTATTTCGGTAAGAAGTTCATCTTCAAGTTCAGCATATCTTTCGTCAGGATTTTTTGTATTTATCGGGCGAAGAGTTGCTTTTTTTGCAAGCATTGCGGCTTTTTCAAAAGTGCCGCCTATACCTACTCCTACAACTATAGGAGGACAAGGGTTAGGACCGGCATAGCGTACAGTGTCAAGTATAAAGCCTTTCACACCTTCAATACCGGCGGACGGTGTCAGCATTTTTACAGCCGACATATTTTCACTGCCGAAGCCCTTGCAGCCGGCAAGAATACGAATCTTATTTCCCGGCACTATAGTAGTGTAAATAATGGCAGGGGTATTGTCCTTTGTATTTATTCTGTCAAAAACAGGGTCGTCAACAACTGACTTTCTCAGATAGCCGTCTATATAAGCCTGTCTTACACCCTCCTGTACTGCGTCTTCAAAGCTTCCATTCTCAATAACAACCCTTTCGCCGTATTCAACGAACAGTACAGCCATACCGGTATCCTGGCATATCGGCACTTCTTCACAGGCTGCTATTTTATTGTTTTCTATAAGCTGGGAGAGTACGTTTTTTCCGATTTCCGAGCTTTCGTTATTTTTTGCGTTTTCCAAACCGCTCATTATATCTTCACCGATAAAGTAGTTCATATCCATGAATAGTTTTTTTACAGTATCAGTGATCTGGGCGGCATTTATCTTCCTTATTTCCATTTTACAATTTCCTTCCTGATGAAAATTTGATGCTTACAACATACATTCAATTATACAACATTTTTTTTTATTTGCCAACATTTTTTCTGTTGTTTGTTCATGAAAAGTTATATTAAACGACAAAAGTTTTGCCCTAATG
>CACXDE010000078.1 GCA_902766305.1 uncultured Ruminococcus sp.
TAATATCCCTCTAAAAATGATAATTACATTTTATTATACCATAGTCTTTTCGTTATTTCAATTATAATATATAAAAAAACAGGCAGTTCCCAAAGAATATAGGACAGATATCATCACAAATATCCCAAAAAATACCCACAGCGGTCTCTTTTGCCGTTTATGAAAAAATATTAAGCGATTTAATGATTTTTTAATAATTCCCCTGTTATAATACAATTACAATAAAACGCAGGAGGGAACAATATGTATCTCGGAATCTTAAAGCGTGACCTGAAAAGAAAGAAAACCATGAATACTATTCTTCTTATCTTCATGGTACTGTCTGTAATGTTCGTATCGTCAAGTGTAAACACTATGCTGAGCGTTATGTCGGCAACAGACAAATTTCTTGACATATCCGGTGCAAAGGACTATTTTGTTGCAACACTGGGCGAAAAGTCGGGAGAAGCTGCTCTGACAAAGGTTGACGCGCTTGACTGTGTAAGTTCAATAAAAAGTGAGCATATTTTCTATCTGGTCGCAAATTCCATAAAGTATGATAATAAAACAGCTCAGCTGTCAGCAAACGGAGTGCTCAACAATGTTGAGGATATCAGCATCAGGATATTCGACACGAACAAAAACGAGCTGACTCAGGTCAACGACGGCGAGATATATGTCAAAAACAGCTTCCTTGAAAAGAACAATATTCCCATCGGGGCAGAAATAGAGATAACCATTGGCGGATATACAGGAAAATTCAAGGTTAAAGGTACGGTGCTGGATGTTCTCTTCGGTTCCGAGATGATGGGTACGCAAAGATTCATTATCAGCCAGAATGATTTTGACAGGTTTATGCAGAACAGCAGGGACGAAAAATATGATATGTACAAGGGCGTTATCCTGAATGTAGCCACCGACGACCTCAACACGGTAGAAAACACCGTAAGCGGCATTGACGGGATCGCTTTTACAGGCTCAAGATCTGTTATCAAGCTGACATACATAATGGATATGATAACAGCAGGTGTTTTCCTGATAATAAGTATCTGTCTTATCATTATCTCGCTGGTACTGCTGAAATTCACTATCGGCTTCACCATCAGCGAGGAGTACCGCGAGATAGGCGTTATGAAAGCAATAGGCATCAGAAACAGAAAGATACAGACCCTGTATATGGTCAAATATCTTGCAATGTCTTTAATGGGTGCAGTGATAGGCTTCCTTGCCGGTATTCCTTTCGGAAATATGATGAAAGCCCAGTCAGCAAAAAATATGGTAGCAAGTGAAGAAAACGGTATACTTGTCAATCTGATATGCTCTGCCGCTGTTGTGCTGATAATCGCCTTCTTCTGCCGTCTCAGCACCGGAAAGGTAAAGAAATTCACACCTGTCGACGCTATCCGCAACGGCGAAAGCGGAAAGCGCTATAAGAAAAAGGGCATTCTCAGCCTGTCAAAAAGCCATTCAAGACCGGTATTCTTTATGGCGGTCAATGATATCCTCAGCGGATTCAGACATTTTGCGGTAATGACAGTTACCTTTATAGTCGGTATTCTTATGATAACCATAATCATAAATACCATCTCTACTGTACAAAGCCCCAAGCTTCTTGCATGGTTCTCAATGGCAGACTGTGACGCTGCCCTGGAGGATAACGATGCCGCAGAAAAATACACCCGTCCCGACGGTCAGAAGCTCAGAGCAGAATTTCTTGAAGAAATGGAAAAAACTCTTGCGGATAACGACATTCCTGCCGACTGCTTTTCAGAAACAGTGTTCAAGCTTTCGGTACAGAAGGGTGACAAAAAAACAGTGTCACTTGCATTTATTGGTTCGGGAACGACCACAGACCAGTATGCTTATATTGAAGGAACACCTCCCGAAAACGCCGACGAGATAGCACTAAGTTATCTGACGGCAGACAAGCTCGGCGTAAAGACAGGCGACACCGTTACCGTCAGAACAGGCGGCGACAGGGAAGAATTTATCGTGACAGCATTGTTCCAGTCCATGAACAACATGGGCGAGGGCGTTCGCTTCAACGAAAAGCTCGATATTGATTTCTCAAAGGCTCTCGGTTATTTCAGCTGTCAGATCAGATACAAGGATGAACCATCAGACGCCGAGGTCGATTCACGATCCGAAAAAATAAAGGAGCTGTATCCGGAGTATAAGTTTCGCAGCGCAGGTGAATACCTTGACTATTCCATCGGCGGTGTAGCCGGCGCAATGAGCGGAACAAAGGACTTTATCATACTTATAGTAATGACAATAAATATCCTTATAGTTGTTCTTATGGAAAGATCCTTCCTTACCAAAGAGCGTGGCGAGATCGCCCTTATGAAAGCAATGGGCTTTAAAAGCCGCACGCTCATAGCATGGCAGACAATAAGAATAGCACTGCTTATGGCTGTTGCTTCAATTATCGCCATACTGCTGACAGACCCCCTCAGCCAGCTGGCAGTCGGCGGTATTTTCAGAACTATGGGCGCAAAATACATCGTGTTTGATACAAATATCTTAGAGGCATATATTATCTATCCCCTTGCAGTTTTCGCGGTGACCGTTCTTGCGTCGATGATAAGCGCGCTGGGCGTCAGAAGCATTTCTTCTCAGGAAGTAAATAACATTGAGTGAGGTAATTGATATGAAAAAGATACTTGAAGTTAAGGACCTTTGCAAGACCTA
>CACXDE010000079.1 GCA_902766305.1 uncultured Ruminococcus sp.
AGAGGAATAATCAAGCAACATAATAGCCGCAATTGATTTTGCGGCTATTTTTTGGAGTGCTGATATTATCAGTACGTTCTGACGATAAAATAATCAAATACGGAGGTAATTATAATGGCTTTTTCAGCAAAAGACGTAATGGAATTAAGACAGAAGACAGGCTGCGGTATGATGGACTGTAAAAAGGCTCTTACCGAGGCTGACGGTGATATGGACAAGGCAATAGACGTTCTCAGAGAGCAGGGTCTTGCTAAGGCTGCAAAGAAGGCTTCAAGAATCGCTGCTGAGGGTGTTGCTTTTGCGTGCACAAACGCTGACGCTACAAAGGGCGTTGCTCTTGAAGTAAATGCAGAGACAGACTTTGTTGCTAAGAATGCAGATTTCCAGGCATTTGTAAAGACTGTTGCTGAAACAGTAATGGCTGAAAATCCTGCTGATGTTGAGGATCTTCTCACAAAGAAGGCAGCAGGTACAGAAATGACAGTTGCAGATCTTCTCCAGGAGAAGATTCAGACTATAGGTGAGAATATCGTTATCCGCCGCTTCAAGCTTTATGAGGGAAATGTTGCTGCTTACATTCACGCAGGCGGCAAGATCTCTGTTCTTGTTAAGTTTGATACAGACGCTGCTGACAAGGACGGCTTTGCAGAGTATGCAAAGGATATCGCTATGCAGGTAGCAGCTGCTAATCCTTCATACCTCAATAAAGAGGATGTTCCGGCTGAGGTTCTCGATCACGAGAAGGAAATCATGATGGCTCAGATGAAGCAGGATCCTAAGATGGCTAACAAGCCCGATCAGGTTATCGAGAAGATCGTTATGGGTAAGGTTGTCAAATACTATGAGGAGAACTGCCTTAACAAGCAGGCATTCATCAAGGAAAACAAGATCAGCGTTGAGCAGTATACAGCCCAGACAGCTAAGTCACTCGGCGGCAAAATCACAATAGCTGAGTTTGTACGTTTCGAGAAGGGCGAGGGTCTTGAGAAGAGAAATGACGACTTCGCAGCAGAGGTTGCAAGCATGGTGAAATAATTGGCTTAACCGCTTGATATGATAATTTTATAAAGAGAAAGCAGTCATCCTGTCCGGATATAACCGGTGAGGACGGCTGCTTTTAGTTTGTTTATACTTCTGCATGACTTGTTGTTTTTCTTGGGGGAAACCCTTTTGAAAAAGGGTTATCCCCCAACCCACCTTCCAAAAACTTTAAAATCAGAAGTAATAATTGTCGTCATATTCTTCAGTGAATCTTTCATCCTCTTCTTCACTGCTTTCTTCGCTGTTTTCGGTATCATCATTGCTGCTTTCAGTGCTTTCAGTCTGTGAAGGCTGTTCAGCTTGAGACTGTTCACCGGAGATCATATCTTTTATTGCATCGCAGATAATATCGGTTGCAGACGCTGTGACATTATTTATTACGATAACTTCGTTTATACCATTCTTTTCAATATAGCTTTTCAGATCAATATTGACATGACGGGGGTCAATGATATGTGTTTCACCGTATGTATAGCAAATGAATGGGGCAAAAAAGTTTCCGAAGGATTCTTTTATTATCGCAACCTTTCTGCCGTTGCCCTTTTCATTTTTCGATACTATGATAGGCTGGTCGCCGCCAAGGAAAACATAGCTTGCTGTGTCGGTGGAAACATATGTATTCATTATTGACCATCCCATAGGGTTTTCACCGTTTTCGTCCAGAAGCTGTGCTTCGATATCATAATCAGGGTAGTAATACCATACTGTATCAGAGTTCAGACCGGGTACATCATAAGCTGTAGTGAATGAACCCTGAAAATCATCGAACTTGTCTGATTTCAGCTTCATAAGATCAATCGGCTGTATGCCGGCTTTTTCAGCAAACGCTCTGTACGCATAATAAGCGCCTAATGCCGTCCAGTGGTGATCGCTGCTGAAATACAGGTATTCATTCCTGTGATGAGCAAGCTTATCAAATGTATCAACGCCTATAACGTCTTCCGTGTAGGATGTAACAACAGTGTTCATATAATCCTTCTGAGATGTGCCTTTCTGTCCGTCGAATTTTTCTGGCAGACACACACCCATATTTGTCGGAACTATGACGTTATAAACCTTAACATTCTTTCCAAGCTTCTTTTTGATATCGGATACTATTCCGGCATAATATTTCGCCATATCCTCATCGCCGTAAAAGTAGCTGTATGCCGTCCCGTTATAAACGAAAATATTGTTGATATCCTCGCCCCATTCGTCAGGTGTCGGGTCTTCAATCTCCGGCAGAGGAAGCTTATCATCATCAACTATCTTTGTCGGCATTCTCCTGTTTGCTATTTTAGCAGTTTTTTCTTTTTCTTCCGATGATTCTGTCTTTGATTCAGCCTTTGATTTTTCATCCGCTTTGCTCGCTTTTGACTCTGTCTTCTCAGCTGCTTTTGAGACGGTTTTGCTTGATTCCTCTGTCTTTGAAGCTGCCTTGCTCTGAACAGAGGCTTCCTGTTTTTCGCTCTGGTCATCATTTCCGCAGCCGGCAAGAATACCAGTGCAAAGCATTGAGGCAATCAGTATCAAGCTTATAAAAGATTTTTTACTCATATATTATCCTCCCAAAAAAATTATTTGTTTTTGCAAACCTGAATACAATTCTATCATATTATAACCGCTGTTTCAAGAGAGTAATAAAATAATTCTGAGTGCAACCGGCGAGCCGCCGGAGCCTTAATGGGAGACTTTTTTCTTTTAACGAGGTTTCTGACAATGCTGCCAACTAATTTAATACTTAGCAAGTGCAATGGCTTATCTGCCAAGTATTAACTATTATATACAAGAATAACCAGGCGTTAAATGTGAATAATAGAAAGGGGAGATGAATGTCATGAAAAGAATCACAATACTTGTATGTATTACCATAGTTACTATAGCAGCAATAATAATATCAGGAAATATTGTCAATGCCGCAGTTGAGGTCAAGGGATACAGAATAATAAAATCAGACTGCGAGAATATTATAAGCTCATCCGGCAGACTTCAATATCTTAAAGAAGTTAAGATCAGCAGTCAGAAATACTGTATGACAGACCATATTTTTGTTTCTGACGGCGAAAATGTTAATAAAGGTGATCCGCTTCTGACGGTATATGAGATCGATAACATAAACGATATAATAAAGAATTTTCCTGACGCACAGAAATACATCGAGCTTGTGACAGGCGGTGAAATAGGTGATGATATTGCGGACGAGGTAAGAAAATATGCTGTCAGAACCACTATCAACGCTCCCTGTGACGGTGTTGTAAATGAGCTTGCATATACAAAGAATTGTTTTGTAAACAAAAACGGCGTTATCATGAAGATATCTGATGCTAAAGAAGTATGTATAAAAACCAACGTCAGTGAAACCAACATTGAAAAAATACACGAGGGTCAGGCTGTAAAGATAAAATTTCCGGCTCAGAATACAAAACGGTTCAGCGGAAAGGTAAAAAGCATAGCAAAACAGGCTAAGCAAAGCGGTACTCTTACCGGCAAAGATACAGTAGTAGAGGTCGTAATAATACCTGACGGAAAAATTGACGGTCTGAGGATAGGATATACGGCTGAATGTGAAATTGTCACGGCAGTTGATAAGGATGTACTTACAGTTCCATACGAATATATTATGTCGGACAGTACAGGAGAGTATGTATATGTCAGCAGATTTCACCGCGCAAAAAAGCAGTATATAAAAACAGGACGGGAATATCCGGACGGTGCAGAAATACTGTCCGGAGTCAAGGAAAACGATATTGCTCTGCTTTCAGGCACATCTCTTTCAGAAGGACAGATAGTATCTGCGGAGGTTTCATGAAATGTGGGATATTTATATCAATGCTGTAAAAAGTACATTTGCAAGCAGGGGCAGAACATTTCTGTCATTATTCAGCATTGCAGTAGGAGTATGTGCAGTAATACTGACTATTAATATTTCAAGCATTGGCAGAAATATGATAAGCGGCGAAATTAACAGCCTTGGCATCAGGGGGCTTGCTGTAAGCGCTGAAAACACAGGCGCAGAGCTTACTGTCAGGGAACTGAACAGGATAAAGACATATCCGTATGTAGACAGTGCTGTTCCGCTTATGATAGATACCTCGAACGCTTATATGAGAAATGTAAAGTATGAGGTATGTCTTTGGGGTATGGACAGCGAAGCAGACAAAATTATATCTCTTGGAATAAAGGACGGACGTTTTTTCAGTCAGGGAGATATTTCGTCCTGTGCTAAGGTCTGTATAATAGATGAAAAATTTGCCGCTTCACATTATGTCGATAAAGGCAAAAGCATTACAATAAAAAACGGCAATGTTACAGATAAATACAGGGTAATAGGAATAGTTAAAACCGGAAGCGGTCTTTTGCAGAATGTTATGGGAGGGATAATACCTGATTTTATTTATCTGCCCTACAGCACGATGCAGAAAAACATGGGCAGTGAAAACTTTACCAAAATACTTGTCAGTACGGATGACAATTACGATATTTCTCTTTGTGAAAAAAAGCTGATAAACTCTATGGAGAAAAATTCAGGGAAAAAACAGGGTTATATTATAAATAATCTTTCCGCTCAGAAGGAAAGCCTGGATTACATTCTTTCTCTTGTAACCATAATATTAGCCGCCGTGGGTTCAGTTTCTCTGTTAGTTGCCGGAATAAACACTATGAATATAATGCTTGTTTCTGTAAAGGAAAAAACAAAGGAAATAGGCATAAAAAAATCACTCGGCGCATCAAGGGGAGTAATAGTAAGTGAATTTCTTATAGTATCGGCTGTTATAAGTCTTATCGGCAGTATAGCAGGAGTTGCTTTGGGAGAAGCATTTACCTTTGCCGGTACAATGATATTCGGATTGACAGCAGAATACAATATTGCTATAATGTTATTGATAGTCGGGTTTACAGTTTTTTCGGGAACTGTTTTCGGTATATATCCGGCAGTCAAGGCATCCCGTCTTGAACCAGCTGAGGCATTCAGATATTATTGACAGGAAGTGGTATTATGCGGCAGTTTCCGGCAGTTCCGAATATTTTAGAGGGAAGGGCTGCTGCTGTTGTAGTGTCTGACATTTGTAAGTGTGTTATCCGGGAGCTTGAAGAGAATTACCATATCAGAGCCATAGTCCCCCTGCCTGTGAATGGGATAAAAGGTTCTGAAAGATATCATGCTGATATGAGTTTATGTCATCTTGGAGGAAGATATTTTGCCGCTGATGAGAACAATGAGCCTGTTATTTCGGCGCTTGAAGAATACGGGGCTGATATAACATACAGCGGGAATATCAGCGCAAGGATACCCTCTCTTAATGTCTGTATTCTTAAAGATAAGATAATAGCGAGAACTGATATTTGTGACAAAAACATACTTGAATTTTGCCGGAAAAAGGGTATGAAAATAATAAATGTTACACAGAGATATGTCAGATGTTCAGCGGCAGTTGCCGGAGAAAATGCTTTGATAACTACGGATGATTCTATACACAAGGCCTGTCTTAAGAATGACATAGATGTACTGAAAATATCATGCGAGGGTATAAGTCTTGAAGGTTATGATAACGGATTTATCGGCGGCTGCTGCGGATTTATAGAGAAAAACACGCTTGCATTTTGCGGAGATATAACAAAACATATTGATTATGATAATATAAAGTCGTTTCTTAGAAATTATTCCGTTTATGCGGCAGTATTAGGCGGAGAAAAGCTTACAGATATCGGAGGGATACTGCCGGTGATGGAAAATGTATAGTATTAAGAGAAAAACGGCGGCGATATTTTTGCTTATGTTTACAGCGGTGATGCTTTTATCTCATTTCTATAAACCAGTGAATGGGGCAGAGGATTTTAGCGTCGATCTTGAATGCAGTGACAAATTGAAAGTATCGAAGAAATATTCTGTTGTCCTTTCGATCAAAAGCTTGCAGCCTATTGGCGCAGTAGATGCGGTCATTACATATCCGGAAACAGCAGCAGGATTTAAAAAACATATTATTGAGGATAAAACAAGCGATGATTTTATTGATGTAAATCCGATGGAAGGCAGACTGCATTTTATTTATTCGACTACCAGAAATAATATGAAAGAAAAAAGAATAGCATTTGAATTTGAAGTGCTGACTGAGGATGATATAGAAATAAAAGCTCAGATAAAGGAAGCAGTAAGCTATGATAACACCATGATTGCAGAGGATAAAAATTGCAGCCTTTCTGTTACATATGAAAATGATGAAGTTTCTGAAAAATCTGTCTCTGAAACACTTTCAGTCAGCGAGGACAGCAGCAAGACCGAAAAGAAAAAAGAATCACGGCAGTCTTCTTCTTCAAAAAAGTCATCAGTATCTTCAAAAGCGTCTAAGAATAAAGAAAAAAGCGGTTCATCAAAGACTTCCGGAGCTTCTTCATCAGTTTCTCAAAGCAGTAAAATAATAAAACAGTTTGATAAACACAAATATAAGGATAATCTGTCTGACGATTCTGTGAACTACTATATTATCGGAGGTATAGTTATTATCGCTGTCACAGCAGCAGCGGCGATATCCTTTGTCAGAAGAATAAACAAAAAATATACAGAATAAAAAACGGACTGCCGTATCACTGTTAATGATCGGCAGTCTTTTTGTTATATCAATTAAGTTTTGAGATACCGAAGCTGTTTACAATCGCTTCAAGCTTTTCACCGTTTTTGCACATAGGGCAGTTGTTGGGCTTGAAGCTCTCATAATCCTCTAAGTCATTCGGGTCAAATACACTATAAACAGGATATCCGTCGCACTCTTCGGCAGTAGCAAATATTGCGGAAGCTCCCACAACCGTTCCGCCGTAATAATTTACTGCATCAATGGCGGCAAGCAAGCTTTTACCGGTAGTTACAGAAGCCGAAAGCACAAGAACGTGTTTTCCTGATATCATGTGCAGTCTGTTGTCACGGAACATTATCTGTCCTCCGGCAATAAACTCCGGTGACAGAACATATATCGTTCTGTGAGCGTTCATATTCACATATTCGTCTTTGGTAAGCAATTCTGCAATACAGGTACCAACTACCTCCATACCGTCAAGGCATAGTATAGTATCCACAATAGTATTTGCCTGATAATGTGTTACAAGCTCATCGGCAACGGCCTTTGCCTCAGAAAGACGCATTTTCTGGGTAGTTACATCAATAAAGTAATTGGTGTGACTGTGCATGGTAGCGAAATGCCCTTTTTGCACACGAAGAAAAACATCCGGATTTTTTGTTCTGATCTTAAATTCCTTAGCCATATTTAGTCACCTCTTAGTTAATTGTGTAATTATTATACAATACATTTCTGCTAAAATCAAGCCAGCGTGACGCTGGACTCACACCAGTCTTGCACTGTTTTCTTCACAATTCGCAGCTTCTATGAATCACGGGCGGTGCTATTCCG
>CACXDE010000080.1 GCA_902766305.1 uncultured Ruminococcus sp.
AAGCAGCGTAATCGGAAAGATTCTTCGTCGCTGCGCTCCTCAGAATGACAGAGAGGAAAAATATTTTATTCAATATGATAATAGGTCTTTATAAATGACGTTTACTATAAGTTTAATGGGGCTGTCGTGTTTTTTAAAAATGCGTCAGCTCCATTAATTTTTATTTGTAAAAGCTATTCAAAAACAGATGATGGTATGTTATAATATATACAATGACAGTGATTTCTAAGCTGCCGTCAGAATTATATGGTATATTTGCATAATCGGAAGATCATAGTGCGGAAAAACTGTTTGAGTAATGACACTGTGATTTTCCTTGAACCATAGAAAAGAGGAGCAATTATGAGCGGAAGTAATAATTTCATCGGCACTATGCCTATGAAGGAATATGATGTTGTAATAGTTGGTACAGGCGCTGCCGGTCTTTACGGCGCATTGCAGTTTCCTGAGGATGTATCAGTGCTGCTTATTTCTAAAAGAGAATTATCTCTTTCTAATTCCTCGCTTGCGCAGGGCGGAGTTGCGGCAGTGCTGGATACTATAGGTGACGATTACAAACTGCATATACAGGATACTCTGACTGCCGGAAAGAACAAGAACAACCTCGCCGCAGTTGAGGTGCTTGTAAAAGAGGGTCCGGGTGATGTCCTGAAAATAAAGGAGCTTGGAGTAGATTTTGATCTTGACGAAAACGGTGATATGCAGAAGACGCTGGAGGCAGGGCATTCAAGACACCGTATAGTACACCATAAGGATTCTACCGGCAAGGCTATAACAGATGCGCTTATTGCCAATGTGAAAAAGAGAAGCAATATACATATCTATGAGAATACACTGCTTTATAAGCTTGACAGGATAAAAGGCGGTTTTGCAGCAGGTCTGCTTTTTGAAAACGGAGACAGCTGTACTGTTATGGCGCACTATTGTATTCTTGCAAGCGGCGGAATAGGCCGTGTTTACAAATATACCACAAATTCAGCTATTGCAACAGGAGACGGCATTACGTTTGCACATAAGCTTGGAGCCAGGATACGGCATCTGAGCTGGATACAATTCCACCCGACAGCCTTTGCGGCAGAAAATGACAGAGAGCGTTTTCTTATCAGTGAGGCTGTAAGAGGAGAGGGCGCATACCTTCTCAACTGTGAGGGAAAAAGATTTGCGCATAACTATGATGAACGCGGAGAGCTTGCGCCGAGAGATGTTGTGTCGGATGCTATTATACGTGAATCTATTGCCAAAAACAGTGAAAAGTTCTATCTTGATATAACCTATAAGGATCCGGATTTCGTGAGGGAGCGTTTTCCGATGATATACAGCAAATGTCTGGAGGAAAATATTGACATAACCAAGGATCGTATCCCTGTTTTTCCGTGCCAGCATTATCTTATGGGCGGAATTGATGTTGATCTTAATGCGCGTACTACTGTTGACCGTCTTTATGCGGCAGGCGAATGCAGTCATACCGGTGTACACGGCGCAAACAGACTTGCAAGCAATTCTCTGCTCGAAGCTCTTGTATTTTCACGCCGTGCGGCGCAGGATATAATGTCACGCATGAAAAATGATGATAACAGTCCGCTTGATGTACAGCCCGGAAAGGATGATCTCAGCGGCAGGCAGCTTCCACACGGATACAGAACTGAAATACGTGAGCTTATGCAGGATTGTCACTTTGTTATCAAAAAGCCTGAAAAGGTTCCGGCAAACCTTGTCCGCGCTAAGGAGATACTTGCTGATCTTGAAAACGGCGGATATGAAATAAACAGAGATCTTATAGAGGCGAAAAGCCTTGCAACGGTGGCTGTCATAGTATTAGAGGAGGTAATGAAAGAAAATGATACTTAATAAATTTTATGTTGAAGAGCTTATAAAGAGTGCGCTTAAAGAGGATATCAACTACTGTGATGTTACTACTGATTATCTTATCCCGGCAGATCAGATGGGAGAAGGACGGCTTATGTCAAAGGCTGACGGAGTAGTGTGCGGTGTTGAGATAGCGGCAAGGGTTTTCACAATGCTTGATGAAGGCACTGAAATAGAAATACTGAAAAATGACGGCGATCATGTTTCATATGGTGAAGATATTATGAAGCTTCACGGCAAAACAGCAGTTCTTCTCAAGGGAGAGCGGACAGCCTTGAATCTTATACAGCATATGAGCGGAATAGCTACAGCTGCAAACAAATATACAAAAATAGTTGAGGGTACAAGGGCGTCTATAGCAGATACAAGAAAAACTCTCCCCGGTCTTCGTCCTCTCCAGAAATACGCTGTAGCCTGTGGAGGGGCAAGAAATCACCGCTATAATCTTTCTGACGCTGCGATGCTGAAGGATAATCATATAGACGCAGCAGGCGGTATAACTCCGGCTATTACAAAGCTGAGAGAAAAAATCGGACATATGACGAAAATTGAGGTTGAAACAAGAAATTTAGACGAACTCAGGGAAGCACTTGCAGCCGGCGCAGATGTTATTATGCTTGATAATATGTCACCGGAGCTTATGAAGCAGGCTGTGGAAATAACTGACGGCCGTGCCTTGCTTGAAGCGTCCGGCGGTATTACGGATGAGACACTTCGCGCTGTTGCAGAAAGCGGTGTGGACATCATTTCAATTGGTGCGCTGACTCACTCTGTAAAGGCTTTTGATATTTCTATGTACGTCAAGTGATTTCAATGAAGGATATATATGATACATTACGCACAGCAGGACTGCCCGTTGTGATATACGGTATGGGAAACGGCGCGGATAAGATATTCAGGGAGTTTTCAAGCAGGGGAATATCTGTCAGTGCTGTTATAGCAAGCGATGATTTTGTGCGTGGACAGAGCTTTCATGGTTTCACTGTAATACGCTTGTCCGATGCTGAAAAGCTGTTTGATAGGATGATAGTGATTGCGGCATTCGGCACCTGTATTGAAGCAGTCATGAACCGCATTTCTGACATTTCAAAGAAGCATACGCTTTTTGTTCCGGATGTACCTGTTTACGGTGACAATGTATGGGATAGAGATTTCTATGAGCAGAACAAAAATGATATACAGCGGGCATATGAGCTGTTTGCCGACAGCAGATCGAAGGATGTTTATGAGAAGATAATCAGATATAAGCTGAGCGGAGAGCTGTCTGAACTGCAAAGTGCTTACAGCGGAAAAGAGGAAGTTTTTTCTGAATTGCTGAATCTTTCTGAAAATGAGTCATATCTTGATCTTGGCGCATACCGCGGAGATACGATAGATGAGCTTCTACATTATACAAACGGGAAATACGGCTATATTACAGCGCTTGAACCTGACAGGAAAACATTTGCTAAGCTAAGGGAACATACAGCCGGTATGGATAATATCCGGATTTACCGTATGGGTATATGGTCGGATGATACAGATATACCCTTTGGCGGTTCACTTGGCAGAGGTTCGGCAATAAAAAAGAACGGTACAGAAATGCTTCCCGTGACGAAAATAGATACCCTGTACAAAAGACGCAGGGTAAGCTATATAAAGATGGATGTTGAGGGCAGTGAAAAAGAGGCTTTGCTGGGCGGGATACAGACCCTTAGGCGTGACAGACCAAAGCTTAATATTGCTGTATATCACCGCAGCGAGGATATCTTCTCAATGCCGCTGCTTTTACACAGCATTGTGCCGGAATACAGACTTTATCTCAGGCAGCATCCGTACATACCGGCATGGGATCTTAATCTTTATGCTTTAACTCATTAACTCAGAAGCTTCAATAATCAAGAGAAATAGGGTGATAGAAATGGTTATTCCATTCAGAAGTGATTATCCGCCGAGAAATGATGTTGTTTTTTCCATTATCTTCGGAAATCGTGATATGTTTGCTGCACTTCTCAAATCTGTGACAGGGCATGAACTGAAAACAGATAAGGTGTATTCACAGGCAAATATCAAGCCTGAACATGTTGAACATAACTATATAAGGTTTGATACATTTTCAATTGACGGCGATGTATTGTATTCTATTGATCTACAGAATTCGTATTCGGAGATAATTATAATAAACAGAACGATATATTATGTCTGCCGTTCTATATCCGGTCAGGTTGTCAAAAAAGGAGAATATGATAAACTGAAAAGTGTTGTTGTGTCATTTATCATGACAAGCAAGGATCAAAAAAAGCCGATAGACATAATTAAGCTTCGTGATGAAAACAATAAAGTATATTCAGATCTCCTTACGATCTATAATATTTATGTTCCGGCTGTAAATGATTCCGGCGAGCAGGAACTGGGTGAAGATATCAGGATTTTTTCCGCGTTCTTTTCTGTAAAAAGTGAAAAGGAAATGGAAGATTTCATTGACAGATATGCAGAAACAGAATTAGGAGCTAAGCTGATATATTACTATGCTGCTGCAATAAGAATGAGTGATATAGATATCATCAGTAAAGGGGAGTATTTTGACATGAAGATAACAGAAGAAGATATTAATGAGGCAAGGATAGAAGCGAGAATAGAAGGACGTTCAGAAGGCCGTGCAGAAGGCCGTGCGGAAGGCCGTGCGGAAGGCCGTGCGCAGGGTCAGGGAAATGTTCTGAAACAGCTGATAGCAGCCGGTTTTTCTAAAAATGAATTGAAGAAGGCATTGGGACTTGATGACAGCGGAATAGAAAAGATGCTTTCGGCAGCCGTCTGAAACGTGCAGGAAAAATGGAGACTGATATGAAAAAATTTTTGTCCGTATTTGTAATGTCGGTGATTCTGATTATTGGCATTACGGTATCGGTTTGTGCTGTTGACGGTTCAGGAAATCTGAGCCGGGAAAATGTTGAATTGTTTCCCGGGGATAGTTTTCGTGTTGCTGCTTCATATGGCAATAGCAGCTGTGCATTCTATACTAATGACGAGTCAGTGGCTTCCGTTACACAGGACGGGATAATAACTGCCGTAAAGACCGGAACAACCAAGATACGATGTGTTGATTCGAGAGGAAATGAATCTGAATGTGAAGTGAAGGTAAAAAGCGGAAAAGGTCCCGAGAAAGTAGTACTTTCAGACAATGTTATTACGATGGTAAAGGGAGACAGATATACTCTTGGCGCGAGAGTAATATCTGATAAGGAAAACGCTTATAAAAAATTTGTAAGCTCTGACGAAAAGGTTGCGGCTGTCGATGCAGAAGGAAATATAACGGCACAAAATATTGGTACAGCTGTTGTTACAGTTGAAACAGAGAGTACAGCTGTCAGCGCAGGCTGTATAGTGAATGTTGTTGAATCTACAGAACAGGATAATAAGAAAATTGACGTAAGAGGAGTGCTGTATAACGCTTCCGGAGATAAGATGCAGAATACTGTTGTAAGCTTGTCAGGCGGCGCATATTCAGCCGAAGTCAGGACAGATGAGGATGGTAAATTTGCTTTCAGTAATGTAAACTCCGGACGATATATTTTTACTGTTTCATCAGGTACAGTGCCGGGTGAGGGGATCAGTGCGAATGTTGTGATATATTCCGGAGAAACCAGACTTTCATGTATTCTTACAGACACTTCTGTTTCAGTAATATACGGAAGCAATGTATCGTCCGCAAACAATCTGCGTGATATTGAGTTTGCTCAGAAAAATATTTATCTTGTGACAGGAGATACCTATGATACGGGGGTTATTCTTACTCCCGTAAGTTCGGTCGGCGGCAAGCTTATATATACAAGCGAAAATACAGATGTTGCCGATGTTGACAATACCGGACGGATTATTGCCTTGAATGAGGGCGGAACAGTCATAAGGGTAAGCAATGAGGACGGTACAGTTACTGACAAAATGACTGTAAACGTAAAGAGATACGGTACAGGTATGTTCGGCACGGCGATATTTATAATGCTTTCATTTATCGCAGTGCTCATAATAACTGTATATTTCCATCTGAAGAAACAAAAACAGCCTAGGAGATATAAAAAAAATCAAGTTGTAAGTTATAAGTTATAAGCTTTAAGTTTTATGTTTAACTGACAACTTCCGACTTCCGACTTACAACTGCTGATAAAGATCCTTCGCTTCGCTCAGGATGACAAACACATTAATACTTTTAAGTTTACAAAATTGAAATAATCAGGAGGTTTGGAAAATGGTCGTTGCAGGTATTGTTGCAGGCGGTACGGGTTCAAGGATGGGAGCAGACAGACCTAAGCAGATGCTTGATCTCTGCGGCAGACCTGTACTTATCAGAACAGCGGAGGCTTTTGCCCGGCATAAGGAGGTCGGACATATCATAATAGGCATTCATCTCGACTGGTATGATGAGGTAAAGAGCCTTGCGGAGAAATATCTGGGAAGTATCGTCACTGTTACAAAGGGCGGAAGCGACAGAAACGAAACTGTTCTGAATATAATACAGCGGGCAAAGCAGTTTGACGATGTGGGAGAAGAAACTATAATCCTTACTCATGACGCTGTAAGACCGTTTGTTTCAGAAAGGATAATAGACGGCAGTATAAAGGCTATGGATAAGTATGCTATATGTACAGCGGCAGTGTCTGCTACAGATACTATAGTTGTATCCGGTGACGGTGCAGAGGTGTCTGATTTTCCGCTGAGAAGTACTATGTATCAGGTGCAGACTCCTCAGACGTTCAGGGTAGGTATGTTTGAGAAGGTGTACAGCGGTCTCAGTGATAAAGAACGAGCAGAAATAACGGATGTGTGCAAGCTTTTTCACAGAAAAGGATATGAGGTCGGTCTTATTGAAGGAGACCGCAGGAATATCAAGCTGACATATCCTGACGATATGGCTTTTGCGGAAATACTGTACAAGAAAAATTTCAGATGATATTAACAAGTCACATCTGATACTCGGGAAGGGGTATGCTATGAAAAATACAGTACATAAAAAAGTAGATAATAATCGGTCTTGCAGAACATCAAAAACACTGTACAGGTACTTTGCCGCATTGACAGCGTTTTTAGTATGTTTTAGCTTATGCGGATGCGACAGGATATTTGGAAATGACAGATATGACGACCCGTATTATGACGGCGGTTACTACAATGACGGTTACTATGACGATGACTACTATTATGATGATTATCAGACAAGTCAGAGAGTTCCGAATCTGATAAGCCATTACATAGATGTAGGTCAGGGTGACTGTGAATTTATAGAGTTTCCGGACGGCGAAACTATGATTATAGATGCAGGACCTTCTGAAAGCGGAAGCAATGTTGTACGCTATATCCGCAATTTGGGATATGACAGGATAGATTATGTGGTAATTACACATCCTCATTCAGATCATATCGGCGGTATGAAAAAGGTTATAGACGCATTTGATATAGGCGCTGTATATATGCCAAAGGTGGAGACGACAACTTCTACATATGAAAATCTGCTGAAAGCTATTCAGAGTAAAAACAAGAAGATAAAGACGCTCAAGGCAAAAACAAGGATATTTGACAGCGGCGACAGTTCATTGAAAGTTGAAACACTTGCACCGAACAGCACAAGCTATGAAGATCTGAATGATTACTCAGCGGTTCTGAAAATAACCTACGGTAAAGTCAGACTTCTGTATATGGGAGATGCGGAAACAGTTTCTGAACGTGAGATTCTGAAAAAGAATTATGATGTGTCTGCTGATATAGTAAAGGTAGGTCATCACGGGAGTTCTTCTTCATCAAGTAAGAATTTTGTGAACAAGGTAGGCGCACAGTATGCGATAGTTTCGGTTGGCGCGGACAACGATTATAATCACCCCAGCAGTCAGATCGTCAGCAGATGGAACAAATCCGGCGCCCAGGTTCTCCGTACCGACAAATACGGCGATATAGTTGTCACTACAAACGGCGACAAATTTGACATTGATACCGAGAAGGAGTAAGTTTTTAAAGCTCAGAGCTCAGAGTGCAGAGCTCAGAGTGCAGAGCTCAGAGCCTTGCGGTTTGTCATACCGAGCGTACCTTTGTCATTCCGAGCGCAGCGAGGAATCTTTTTGCACCCTCCCTCATTTTGTTACGTCAGTGACAAAATGCCGCCTGTCTCGCCTGCCTGCTCGTTCGGCACTTCTGTACCCCAAGGGTACTTCCTTCGGGAGCTTCGCAGAGGTGTCCACCGGACCCCAGCTCCCTCAAAGAGGGAGCTTTGTAGCCCTCCTCGTTGAGGAGGGTGGCACGGCGTAAGCCGTGACGGGAGGAGTAATCACGA
>CACXDE010000081.1 GCA_902766305.1 uncultured Ruminococcus sp.
GAAAGAGTTGTAAGATCCATGCCATGCTTTGCGATAAGATCTCTGATATCATCAATAGTCTTGTTAGGATCAACACTGAGCTTTGCATTCTTTTCAGAACATTCAGACTCTAACCTTGCGACCTCGGCTGTGATTGTGTCTGCGTTTTTGAGGTAGTATTCATATTTGCTTATCTCAGACTCAGCCGATGCATGATCATTATTATATTTTTCTATTTTCTGGGAGAACGGAATCTGAACAGCGATCAGGAATATAATACAAACTACCAGAATTCCGGCTAACACCCATATAAATTTAGGTAATGAAGCTTGTTGTTTCTTGTCCATTATTGTTTACCTCCGCTTATCATGATGCAGGCGTCTGGGTCTGCGTAGAAGTATCCTCCGCAGCGCTTTCAGTTGCTGCTGCCTTCTGAGCTTCTTCTGCAGCTGCTGCCTGAGTTTCTTCTGTTACCAAAAGATTGATAGTTGCATTGAAGGTCTGAACAGGATTTGCTCCGCCTTCCTTGGTATTAACTGTCTTGGAGAACTGAGCAGCATTGCCTACCTTGAAATATCCGTTCTCATTGATCTCATTCTTGAGCTTTGTGTAGGCATTTACGTCCTGCATCTGAATTGATGTATCGATCGTATATGTAGAATTATTGATACGGAATCCGGAGCATGATCTTACCTTTGAATAAACCTGATCGAAAAGCTGTGTAACTATATCGCCTGATTTAAGATCCGAACTCGGGAGAAGTGCCATATTGCTTTCAATATTTTCATATTGAGTCTTGACAGTAGCTTCTCTTTCGATCAGTTCCTTAGCCGGTACATAATCCTTGCTTGCAAGACGTGTAGTATCGTTATTCTTCTGCATTTCGAGCATACCCCACCAACCGAGGGTAACTACCATCCACAAAACAGCTACAACACCGATACCTGCTGTAATAGCCTTACCAAGAGCAGAGCCGCCTGTATTTGCAAGGGCAGAAATATTAGTTTCACCCATAAGAAGGTTAGCTTCTGCGGGAGGCATTGTAAGAACACCGTTAAGAGTAATAAACGATGTTGTATCATAGCCTTTTTCAGATGCGCTTGCAGCTGTTGTAGGCGGATTTGCACCGCCGGAGAACAGTCTTGTGATATTCTCCATAGGAGCTGTAAGACCGACCTGACGGCAATAGTTTGCTATATTCGGAAGCTTTGCAAGTGCGTCCACAAGAACGATCTCATCAATATCTATACGCTTTGTTGAGATTACCATTCTGAGGTTTCTGAGTATCTCACTTGCCGCATTGTCAAGCATTGTCATTGTCTGCTTTCTTGTTGAAGCAGATTTACACTTATTACATACACCAAGACCCTCCTGGCGAATGAGGTCAATAGCGCCCATCTTACTCATACCGAATTCAAGAGAGAAAAGTTCAGCAATATCCTCAAGAACGCTGGAGAATGCCTGCTGGAAAACCGGGGCACCGTTATGTAATACTACAAGACGGGTAGCTGCAAAGTCCATACTGATAACAGCGATAGCCCTTGTAGCGGAGTTTACGTCCTCCTTACAGGTATAGAGCATACCTGCGATAGGCGGTGTTACCTTAACGAGACGAACCCCTTCCTTTTCAAATGCTGCACGGATATCGGTAAGCATACCGGTATTCATTGCAAAAAGAGAAGCAGAGATCTCGTCTGTCTTATTTGCTTTACCATACTGCTGACCATACTCGAAATTCAGGATAGTATACTTGTCAACTTCCTGATGAAGTACGTTTTCTGCTTCAACTCTTGCGAAAGTCGGAAGCAGCTTTTCTTTTGCAGGAGCATGCTTATACTCCTTGGTGATGAGGACATCTTCATCCTCAATACATAAAAATACATCGCCAAGCTCCATGCTTACGCTTTCTGCACAGCGCTTAACATAGGCAGCAAGCTCCTCAGCTTTTTCAAAAGGATGATCCTTGAGAGAGTCATTCAATTCAAAGATCTGAGGTACGCTGAAATTAGTAGGGGCTGACGAACGTTTGTTTTTTCCTGCAAAACCACCTTCAGGCTTATCATACTCGGCGGGGGTAAGAATAAGCAGACCTCGTGTGATCTGCAGTACTGTAGCTACTGTTTTCATAAATACACCACAC
>CACXDE010000082.1 GCA_902766305.1 uncultured Ruminococcus sp.
CGATTCACAATTGTTACGTTTTACAATGAAGTAGTGCAAGACTGATTTGGGTGCGCAGGCTCTGCGCCGGGCAGTGCCATTCCATTTTTGTTTCACTTAGGTTTATACATTCATCTGTTTTGTGACAAATGGAACTACTTCCTCCGGCTTTATATCGAGAACAAGAGCAAACTCATTATGAAGCAGTTTTTCTGCCTGAGAGAGTATATACTCATCAGCCTGATGAAGATGTCTGCCCTTCTCTTCCTGCTTGATCTTGTGGGCATAAATCGTCTTTATTATCAGCATGATTTTAGCCCTGTCGCCTTCATCTATGATTTGCTGATAGTGCGTTTTTCTTATATTGTCATCATCTATCCACACCGGTTCTTTATCAGGCAATTCAGCTATTATTTTGTATATTTCTTCTGCTGACAATATATTACGCATTTTCCCGACAAGCTTTTCATTGTTCTTCGGTACAAATATCGTTGAGTCCTTTTCGTACACCGGGCGAAGAACAAGGTAGTCAACATATTCTCCCCTGACCTTTCTTGTCTGCACACCTTCAATCCGGCATACACCCTGTGTTCCGTATACAACTGTATCTCCTGTTTTATACATGCTTTTCCCTCCCCTGATTTATAATTCCTCAGGTACATTATACAACTTTCGGAGGTTTTTTGTCATAGGCAAAATCAACAAATTATGCTCCATAAAATGGTATAAGGAATGTCCGGCGCTAACCAGACATTCCCCGATCATTATTTTGCTGTATCCGGACGCTCGACAGTTTTATCGTTTCCGAAATAGATATTGTACCATACAAGAAAAACATATATTGTCCATACCTTACGGCTGTTATCGTCTTTACCGTTAAAATGATCGTCAAGATAGGATACTATCAGATCTGTATTAAAGAACTTTTCCGCTGTTTCCGAACGGAACATTTCCTTTACCCTGTTATAATATTGTTCGTCCTTGAGCCATACTCTTGTAGGGACAGGAAAGCCCAGCTTGGGCTTCTGCGCTGTTGCCTTAGGAAGATGACGCAAAGCGGCCTGACGAAGCGCATACTTTGTAGTACCGTGAGCAATACGGTACTTGGTAGGTATAGTCCTTGCAACATTGAAAACCTCTTTATCAAGGAAAGGCACTCTGAGTTCAAGAGAATTTGCCATACTCATCCTGTCTGCCTTGAGAAGTATATCACCGACCATCCAGAGATTTATATCAAGATACTGCATTTTTGTTTCTTCATCATAATTCTTTACCCTGTCGTAGAACTTTCTGCAAAGATCCTGAGGACGGGTAACTATAGAATCATCCTTGAGTATCTCTTTCTTTTCCTCTGCATCGTACATAAAAGCATTTCCGATAAACTTATCCTCAGTTTTTCTTGCACCTCTGAGGACAAAGCCCCTGCCCTTTATGTGCGGCCACTTTTTAGCCTTTCTTGCAAGGGAATAACGGAACTTTTCCGGAAGTATCTTCTGATACAGCTTGAACACATGAGGCTCGTTATATATAGTATAACCGCCGAAAAGCTCATCCGCACCTTCTCCTGACAGTACAACCTTTACATATTCGCTCGCAAGCTTTGAAACAAAGTACAGAGCTATACAGGACGGGTCTGCAAGAGGCTGATCCATCTGATACTGCACCTTGGGTACAGCTGCCCAGAACTCCTCTGAACCTATCAGATGAGTATAATGCTCCACTCCTATTTCCTTTGAAAGACCTGCCGCCCAGCTTATCTCATTATAATGCTCGCCGAAATCAAAACCGACAGTAAATGTTTTCTGGTCTGCAAAATATGTTGATACATAGCTTGAATCAACTCCGCTTGACAGGAAACAGCCTACCTCAACATCACTGCTGAGCTTATGGGCATTTACAGATTCCTCAAACACTGCCTCTATTCTGTCAACTGCTTCTTTTTCAGTAAGAGTCATATCAGGCTCAAAGGTAGCCTCAAAATACCTTGTAGTTGTAACCTTGCCGTCTCTGAACCACATGAAATGTCCGGGAAGGAGACAGTATATACCCTCAAAGAAGGTCTCCGGCGGTACAACATACTGGAATGAAAGATAATTATCCAGCGCCCTGTAGTTGAACTTTTTTTCATACGACGGATGTTCAAGTATACTTTTTATCTCTGACCCATATATCAGTTCACCGTCAACCACTGCATAGTGCATAGGCTTTATACCAAAGAAGTCACGGGCAATAAACACCGAACCGTCCTTGGTATTATATATAGCAAAGCCGAACATACCCCGGAGCTTGTTCAGCATCTTTTCTCCCCACTCTTCAAAGCCGTGTACCAGCACCTCAGAATCGGCTTTTGTATAAAATTTATGACCGCATTCCTGAAGCTGTCTGCGAAGCTCGTTATGATTATAAATTTCTCCGTTGAACATAAGCACAAGGCTTTTATCCTCATTGTATATAGGCTGATGACCGCCTTCAAGGTCGATAATGCTCAGACGTCGGAAACCCATAGATATCCTGCTGTCCTTATAATATCCTACACTATCCGGACCGCGATGTGTTATCACATCAGTCATACATTGAAGAACCTTATCACGCTCTGCAATATGACCCGTAAAACCGCAAAGACCGCACATATAAATACCCCTTTTCCCAAAAACTATATCAGGCAGATCGCAGGAGAAAACGATTAAACAAATTCTCCGTTATATCAGATCACTGATACTATTACATTTTAACACATTAAAGCAAAACTTTCAACAACGAACGACAATCAACTCAGTAAAAATTATTTTTTCTATAGATAATTATTATGTGCATTTTACAGTAAATACATAATAGATATGGTTGAGTAAAGCTTTTTCTGCCTGATTTTATAATTGAAGTTGAAAATGTTTGTGTGATTTTAACTTTTCAACTTCCGAATGTTGAAAAAGGGATAAAAAATTGTCAGAATATACAAAATAGCAAAAATATTTTCTTACAAAACAAAAGTGACAATAACTTACTTTTGCTGATATAACGCAAAATTTGTTGTATAATAGGGAATAACAGAATGTTTTGCAGGGAGAGTGACAGCAATTGAAAAAACTACTTTGCAAGCTTATATCAGTTTTCATCATTTGCTGTTTCATTCCTTTTTCTCTGACAGCAGGCAGTTCAGATTATTTTCAGAATACAAAGATTTTTTCCGATATGAACGGCGGTTTCCGTCTGATAACCTATGACAGTACAAAATATAAAATCTATAGCCTTTATTCTGACGGAAGTATTTTTGAAAATGCGTTTGAAAGCTTCGGCGTCACAAATGCGGAGCTTAGCGGTAAATTTCTTATCGTACTGTCAATGACTCCGAACACTCTTAATATCATCACATACGACATCAAAAACGGAAGCCGCAACATAATACTCACTGACCATACCGAACTTAACGATCCTATTGCCTGTGCTGATTCAAACGGCAGCATTTACCTTTGCGGCAGAAACGACAGCCATATTTATATACATAACAGGCGCGGAGATCTTAGGGACACTGTAAATCTGCCCGGAAGAATAAAAAGGCTATTTGCCGGCAGTGCTGATGTTTTTGCTCTCACTGACAGCGGTCTTGTAAATGTTTCTCAGAACAAA
>CACXDE010000083.1 GCA_902766305.1 uncultured Ruminococcus sp.
CAACTTTCCATTTTCAACTTTCAACTTTCAATTATCTTGCTTGACTGAAATGTTTGGGCATAGTATAATATAGAAAAGGGGGCGAGCTTATGAGTACTTTGGATGCTACCGTTTCCATGTTGGAAACAATGCCGGAAGAAGCCCGGTTGTTGGTTTTTAAATATACTCAGTCATTATTTACCGCTTCAAAACCGGCAAATCCTTTTACACCGAAAACTAAAAAAGATATTCTTGACGATTTGGCTGAATCAAGAAAACAAATATTTCAAGGGAAAGGCGTTGAAATGAAACAGGCTTTGCAGGAGATAAGAGCAAAACATGATTTTGTATAAAGTTATTGTATCTCCAAACGCACTTTCTCAACTTGAGGAATATATAGATTATATTCAGTTTACTTTAATTAATCGACAGGCAGCTAATGATGTGTGGAATGATGCCGTTGAAACGGTAAATAAACTTGAAACTGTTGCCGGAAGTCTTAGAAAATGTGATGATCCGGAACTAAAAGAATTAGGCTGCCGCAAGATAAAATTTCTGAAACACAATTATGTAATGATTTATAGAATAGAAGACAATATTGCATATGTAGAAGCTGTTTATCATCAATTTCAGGATTATGAAAATGTTTTTATAGATTCCCTCTTAAATTAGAATATCAACTAACTAACCAATCCCCTCCTGCCGGAAACGGTGGGAGGGGAAAACAATTTTCAATGTACAATGTGCAATGTGCAATGATGCCGGACAAAAAAGCTCAAAGTCCTAAGCTCAAAACAGTGGCATTTCAGACTTTTTCTTCTTTTGCCGTTTTTAAGCTTTCCCCACCCCATCATTCTGAGGAGAGACTTAGTCCATGTTCAACTGAAAGCTGACAACTTACAACTGAAAACTGTTAACAAAGCGATAAAGAATCTTTCCACTGGGTAGCTTTTATGAAAAAGATCCTTCGCCGCGCTCAGGATGACAACGGGGACGCTCGGAATGACAGCGGAAGTGGCTCAGGATTAAAGTTTGTAACTCGGTGGTATATGATTTCTAAATTTCTTTTTAAGAAACTTTAATCACGTGCTTTGAGCTATATAACTCTTGAAAATATCCGGTAAATGGTTTATAATATTGATATATTTACATGATATGGAGTATTGATTATGATAGATTTTTTAAGAAGAACCTGGGCGCAGGTGGATATAGACGCCGTAAGGCATAATTTTAAGGAAATAAGAAAAAAAGTCGGCAGCGATACACAAATAATGTGCGTAATAAAGGCTGACGGTTATGGTCATGGCGCAGTCTTCCTTGGACAGTATTATGAGAAAATAGGCGCAGACCGTTTTGCTGTATCAAATATAGAGGAAGCCTTGCAGCTTAGGGAAAACGGCATCACAAAGCCTGTGCTGATACTTGGCTATACTCCGGCTGAAATGGCAAAGGAGCTTGCTGAGAATGATATAACTCAGGCTGTGCTGTCAGAAGAATATGCCGTTCAGCTTTCAGAAAATGCTGTTAAGGATAATGTTAAGGTGAAGATACACATAAAGCTGGATACCGGTATGAGCCGTATAGGTTTTATGTATCAGGACAGCGAACGTGATAAAAACTCTCTTGAACAGATAAAAAGAGTCTGTTCTCTGCAGGGACTTGAAACAGAAGGAATATTTACACACTTCGCAGTGTCAGATGAAGCCGATGAGGGTAAGGCCGCAACACTGCACCAGCTTGAATGCTTCTCAGGTGCAGTGGAAAAGCTGAAAAATGATGGCGTTTCCTTCAAAGTCGTACACTGTGCGAACAGCGGCGCAATAATAGATTATGCCGGAGCAAAGTTTGACTGTGTAAGAGCCGGCATTATACTGTATGGTCTGTCACCGTCCGGAAAGCTCGCCGGAAAAATGGATCTCAGACAGGCAATGCAGATAAAGAGCGTTATTGCAATGATAAAGACAGTACAGCCGGGTACTGCTGTAAGCTACGGCAGAACGTTTGTCACGGACAGACCAACAAAGATAGCAACCGTTCCGATAGGATATGCGGACGGTTATTCAAGAAGTCTTTCCGGCAGAGCTTATATGACAGTGAACGGGAAAAAGGCACCTATTATCGGCCGTGTGTGTATGGATCAGCTTATGCTTGATGTAACTGATATAGACGATGTTAAAACCGGCGATGAGGTGATTGTTATAGGCGACGGAACGGATAATACTATCAGCTTTGACGATATAGCACAGATGACAGGGACAATAAACTATGAGCTTGTATGTCTTGTAGGAAAAAGAGTTCCGAGGATATATATGCGGCACGGAAAAAATGTGGGAATAATGGACTGTATAAGACAGGCGGCTGAGGATCAATAATATGCAGAGTTTTTTATTTGCAATTGCAGTGATGTTTTTTACAGGGGTAATATCTGTAGTCTGTATGGTCATAGCGCTGTCTCTTATGCTAAAGAATCCCGGTAGAAAAAGCAAAAGGCTTAAAATCATTATGCTGATACTGACTTTTGTATCGCTTGGGACAGGAGCTTTTGCGGCTTTTGGTCTGCTTGGAGTAACAGCGTCAGTTATCGTTTCGGTAATACTGCTGATAATCAGTATCCTTATATGGTGTTCAGTTATATTCGATAAAAAGATCTGAGGGGGCTTAAAATATGAAACTGCTTGTACTGGACGGAAACAGTATACTTAACAGGGCGTATTATGGTATCAAGATCCTGACAACAAAGGACGGTCATTATACAAACGCTATATATGGTTTTCTTACGACCTTCCGCAAGCTTCTTGACGAAAATACACCGGATGCAGTAGCTGTAGCATTTGATCTTAAAGCGCCGACATTCAGACATAAAGCCTATGACGGATACAAATCCAACCGCAAGGGTATGCCCGATGAGCTTGCACAGCAGATGCAGCCGCTGAAGGATATTATTTCGGTGCTTGGATTCCGTATTGTTACCTGCGAGGGCTTTGAAGCGGACGATATACTTGGTACACTGTCAAAAAAATGTACTGACGAAGGAAATGAATGTGTAATAGCTACCGGAGACCGTGACAGTCTACAGCTCGTCTCCCCTACTGTAAGCGTCCGCATGGCGGCGACTAAGTTCGGCAAACCGGAAGTTACAATATATGACGAAGATAAGATAATGGAGGTCTACGGTGTTTCTCCGAAACAGCTTATAGACATAAAGGCAATACAGGGCGATACCTCTGACTGCATTCCTGGTGTTCCCGGAATAGGCGAAAAGGGCGCCAAAGACCTTATATCAAGGTTTGGCAGCCTTGACTATATATACAATAACATTGAAACGATAGATGTAAAGCCCGGTATACGCAATAAGCTTACCGCCGGAAAAGACAGCGCATACCTCAGCTATATGCTTGGTACTATTAATACGGAAGCGCCGATAGATACGGATATAAACGGATATATACCCTCATCTCCTGATAAAACAGCTGCGGCAGGACTTATGGTCAAGTATGAGCTTTTCTCTCTTATGGAAAAATGGGGACTCAGCGGCAGTGATATCGCTGCTTCTGCTGCGGCTGCTGACGAAGCGAATAATGAAAGCAGAGAGCTTGTATCAGCGGATGAAATGCCGCTTTCAGAACTATATGAAAAGCTGAAAGGTAAAGCTGTTGATTTTCTTTACGAAAGTGACGGAGAGGAAATAACAGAGCTTACTATATGTGAAGGTGATACGGTCTACAGTGCAGGAGCTTTTACAGAAGGATTCAGACAATTTACCGAAAGCTTTCTGTCTGATGAAAGCATAGTCAAGCGTACTCACAACTGCAAGCCGGTTTTTGCAGTTGCTGACAGGGGCGGCTATGATTTCAAGGGGCTGATATTTGATACTATACTTGCGGCATATCTTCTGAATCCGAATGCGCCTGATTATGATCTTGCAAGACTTTTGGGTGAATATGCTGTAAAACCTCTGAAAACAAATAAGCCGGACGGTATGGAAAGCTTTATTCCCCTTGCCGATAAGCTTGGCGCTGAGCTTGAAGATAAACAGCAGATGAAGCTGCTGACAGAGATAGAGCTTCCATTTGCTAAGGTGCTTGCGTCTATGGAGAATACAGGCTTTGCAGTAGACAAGCAGGGTATTTACAAGTACGGCGAAGGAATGAAGGACGAAATTGAAAATCTGAGGAAAAGTATATGTGATCATGTCGGGTATGAATTTAATATCAACTCCCCAAAGCAGCTTGGAACTGCTCTTTTTGAAAAGCTTATGCTGCCGGTAAAGAAGAAGACAAAAAGCGGTTACTCAACAAACGCCGACGTTCTTGAAGAGCTGAGGAATGTCCATCCTGTCATTGATGAAATACTTGAATACAGAACGCTGACAAAGCTTAAGTCTACTTATTGTGACGGTCTTTTGAAGGTCGTTCACCCTGACGGAAGAATACATTCCAAATTCAATCAGACAGAAACAAGAACAGGCAGAATAAGCTCAACAGAACCTAATCTACAGAATATCCCGGTAAGAACATCAAGAGGAAAAGAACTCAGACGCTTCTTTACAGCAAGAGAAGGCTGCGTTTTAGTTGATGCGGACTATTCACAGATAGAGCTGCGTGTGCTTGCTGCCATTTCAGACGACAAGAATATGTCAGAGGCTTTTAGAGAAAACAAGGATATCCATACAGCTACAGCCGCAAAGGTTTTTGATCTGCCGGAGGATATGATAACACCGTCCCTGAGAAGCCGCGCAAAGGCCGTTAATTTTGGTATAGTTTACGGTATAGGCGCATTTTCACTGTCAAAGGATATCGGTGTTACAAGAAAAGAAGCCGACACGTATATCAAGGATTATCTCAGACTTTACAGCGGTATAGATAACTATATGAACCGTACAGTGGAGCAGGCAAAAAAAGACGGCTATGTAACTACAATGTTCGGAAGAAGAAGATATCTGCCGGAGCTTGCTGCTTCAAATCATAATCTCAGAGCCTTCGGAGAGAGAGTTGCAAGAAATATGCCTATCCAGGGTACGGCAGCTGATATAATAAAAATAGCAATGATAAAGGTTTATGACAGGCTTAAAGCTGAAAATATGAGATCAAAGCTGATACTCCAGGTACACGATGAACTCATAGTAGAAGCGCCGGAGGATGAAGCTGATAAAGCAGCAGTTATATTGAGTGAAGAAATGCAGAATGCTGTACAGCTTTCTGTACCGCTGATTGCTCAGGCTGGTATCGGCAAAACCTGGTACGAGGCAAAAGCCTGATTGGAGGAATTGAAATGCTGCATATATTGTTTATTTGTACAGGCAATACCTGCCGCAGTCCTATGGCAAAGGCAATTTATTCAAAAAAATCACAGCAGCTCGGAATAGAAAGTATGTTCAGCAGCGCTGCTATAGGCTTCTGTGATGATTCAAAGGTATCGCCTAATGCGGTTACTGTATGCAACGAAATAGACATTGATATAAGCTTTCACAAGCCGAGGATAATCAGAGAGCATGATCTTGATGTTACTGATATCTATGTGGTTATGACGCATGAACACGCAATGACGCTGCGTTCAGTCGGAATACCGCAGGAAAAAATATATGTGCTTGGCGGAGGTATCCCTGATCCGTATGGTTCTGATCTGGTAACGTACAGAAGATGCCGCACTGCAATAGAAAAGGCTATTGACGAGCTTTGCGATTATATAATAAAACGATACAAAAAGGTATGAAAATGGAAAATATCAAAATAGTTCCCATGACAGCGAAGCATATACCGGAGCTTGTTCGGCTTGAGAAAATGTGTTTTTCAACGCCATGGGATGAAAAAGCGCTTTCTGACGAACTGGAAAACCATACTGCGCATTTTCTTACGGCTGTAAACGAAAGCGGCGATGTTCTGGGATATATAGGAGCATTTATTGTGTGTGAAAGCTGCTATATATCTGATGTAGCTGTCTTCCCTCAGTACAGAAGAAACGGCATTGGAAAGACTCTGATAGAGACACTGTGCAGACTTGCCGGAGAAATGGGAGCTGAATCAGTGTCGCTGGAGGTGCGCCCTTCAAACCATGCGGCTATTTCATTGTACAGCAGTATGGGCTTTGAAGAAGTGGGTCTGAGGAAAAATTTTTATCGTGCGCCGGAAGAAGATGCGCTGATACTGACTTGTGATATAAAGGCGGGGATAAAAGAATGAGGATATTAGCTATAGAAAGCTCGTGTGATGAAACGGCTGCCGCTGTGATAGAAAACGGCAGAAATATTATATCATCTGTTGTTGCTACACAGGTGGAGGAACATAAGCTATACGGCGGTGTGGTTCCTGAGATAGCGTCAAGGCGGCATTGCGAATCCATAAACGGTGTAGTAAAAGAAGCTCTTTTGCAGGCTGATATGACACTTAGTGATGTGGACGCTTTGGCAGTAACGTATGCGCCCGGACTTATAGGCGCATTGCTTGTAGGAGTGAATTTTGCAAAGGGTCTTTCTTTATCATCGGGTCTTCCGCTGATACCTGTTCATCATCTGAGGGGACATATAGCTTCAAACTATCTTGAACATAAGGAGCTTGAACCGCCGTTTCTTTGTCTTGTTGTATCAGGCGGTCACAGCCATATCGTTGAGGTCAGAGATTACACTGAAATGAGGGTACTGGGCAAAACAAGAGACGATGCTGCCGGCGAAGCATTTGACAAAGCCGCAAGAACAATGGGTATGCCCTACCCTGGCGGCATACACCTTGATAAAGCAGCGCAGAACGGCAGCCCGGACGCGTTCAGACTGCCTGTGCCAAAGGTCAGCGGCAATCCTTACGATTACAGCTTTTCGGGACTTAAAACAGCGGTTATAAACCTTATTCATAATGCTTCACAAAAAGGAGAGACTGTACCTGTTGCTGATCTTAGTGCAGCGTTCAGAAAAACTGTAGTTGACAGTCTTCTTGCCAATTTCATAAAAGCAGCTCAGGATACGGGGTATAAAAAGCTTGTTTTAGCAGGAGGAGTGTCTGCCAATTCTCTTCTCAGACAGAGAACTCAGGAAGAATGCGGCAGGCATGGCTGGGAATGTTTTTATCCGCCTTTGAGTCTGTGCGGTGATAATGCGGCTATGATAGGAGCGCAGGCATATTATGAATATCTCTCCGGCAATACAGCCAATATGAAGCTTAATGCCGCCGCAACTATGGATATAGCTGCGCCGTCCTACTAAATTTGGTCAGCGTTTTCTCCGGGGGAAACCCTTTGTTTGAAAACAAAGGGTTATCCCCCAGACCCCTTTCCTAAAAAAAACAATAAATTTACCAAAATAGATATAAAGAGGAATATTATTATGGCGGCATGGACTTTTGAAACAAAAAGACTTATCATAAGGGAGTACAGACCGAAGGATGTGGATGAATTTCTCAGGGTCGTACAGCAGGATAATATTTATAAAACAACATATGGTATACCGAGAGATTATCCTAAAAGCCGTGCCAGAAAATGGCTGAAATTTATCCGCAATAATATAAAAACCATGCAAAGCTATGAATTTGGTATGTTCCTCAAAGAAAATGGACAGTATATAGGAAATGTGGGTCTTATCAATGTCAGCATGGAACATAATCATGCTGACATTTCATATTATATAGATACACAGCTGAGAAATAAAGGCTACACCACAGAAGCGGCACTTGAAATGCTTGAATTTGGGTTTTCCGTACTTGGCTTTGAAAAGATATCCGGTCTTTGTATGAGTATCAACCCTTCATCAAGAAGAGTTATGGAAAAAATAGGAATGAAATATGAGGGTACGGCACGAAAAGATCTGTTGAAGGATGGAATATATTACGATATGGATCATCTTTCTATACTTAAAAGCGAGTATTTTACAGAATGTAAAAGTTGAATATGGTTTAGTTTTCAACATCGCAATGTTGAAAATGTTAAAAGCACTTTACGGTTTGTAATTTCAGAAAATAATATTACAAAAAATTATGTCTTGAAATTTTTAAAAACACAATATATAGTATATAAAAACTGTTTTTTGTCGAAAAAGCAATATATGTGTTTCAACTACAGAGTTGATAAGTTTTCCACAGTTTCAACATTTTGTTGTTGAAAGATGTTTAATTCCGTTTTTGAAATATAATATCTTCAATTATTACAGCCTGTAATTAATGTTTAAAATTCCAGAAATAAGTTGTAAGTTGTCAGTCGTAAGCTCAAAGCAACGGCGTATCAGTTTTTTTCTTCTTTTGTCTTTTCAAAAGCTTGCCCCGTTTGTCATTCTGAGGAGCGGAGTTGTTGTTAAGAGTATGTTCGCTTTTTAACTTGCCGGTGACAATGCAACACGATATTTTCAGAAACAAAGCGACGAAGAATCTTTAGTTATTAAGTTATAAGTTGGAAGTTGTAAGTAACTGAAAACTTATAACTTCCAACTGACAACTGATAACTACTTACTCCCGTTCTTGAATTAAAAACATATTGTATATTTAACCGTAAAGCTACATATTGTATATATTTATTTTTAAAAAAGGATTGACAAAACTATGCGCACATAGTATAATAATAAAGCTGATTCACGCAGCACATATGGCGGCATAGCTCAGCTGGCTAGAGCATTCGGTTCATACCCGGAGTGTCGTAGGTTCAAGTCCCACTGCCGCTACCATAAATGTGAATAGTTAATCTTTACTATTCACTATATGGCCCGGTGGTCAAGCGGTTAAGACACCGCCCTTTCACGGCGGTAACACGGGTTCGATTCCCGTCCGGGTCATTTAATAGCGAGAAGGCAAGGAAGACAGTTCCTTGCCTTTTTTGCGTATATAACATTATCTTCTCGGACTGCTTCGGCAGTCCTTTTCTACCCATTTTCAAGGAACGTCAACAGTCAGGGCTGCACTATGGGCTTCATCTTATACAATCATACAGATCAGGCAAAAATCATACAGTCAACCCTGTTTTATCCCTAAACTCATCTACAGTCATATCAGCTTGAGATGCAGCTTGCACAAGCGTAATGATACCTTTCTTTACAAGGTCAGCAAGAGTAAGGATTATTCCTTCTGCTCTGCCTTCTGCTCTGCCTTTCACAAAGCCTGCTCCGACACCACGCTCATAGCTCTCCTCCATGTAGGTGTTGTAGTCATAAAGGGCTTTCTGTCTTGCAGTGTATTCAAGTCTTTTCTCCTGATCTGCGCTGATCTCTTCAAGCTTTTCGTAGGCTGTTTTCAGGTAATTGCTTTCTTGTGCCAACATTTCAAACTCCCCCTTACTATCGGCTTTGATAAATCTTATCCAATCATACAGGTCTGTTCCATCGTCTGTCTGCGGCAGCTTCGGCAGCTCCACAATGTGTATCTCCATTATATCAGTGTATTTGATATGCTCGGTATCCTCGGATATGTGGTACACCGTATGAAAACGCTTTGTTGCTTTTATATAGTCAAAATCAAGAATGTTGATACCGATACATTTCTTGATGTTTGAATACTTCTTGTTTATCCCCACCTGCTCAACAAGCATTTTTGAAAGATAGAATGTACTTCTGTCTGCCCATGCCCTCAGATACGCAAGATTTATCTCAATATCTATCTCGGTATTATTATTCATCGTAAGTCTGACATCGAGTATTCCCTGCTTTTAATCATCGTGGATCTTCGGAAGATTTGTATTGAGCAATACGGTTTCCTTTATCTCCGTGTCTTTGATAGATAGAACCGCACTCAGAAAGCCCTTGCGTACCGTTTCATCACGCATCAATTCCTTGAATGCGAAATCTACCTTCGGTGACATAATAAAATCGTCATTATTAACCATTGCTATTCACTCCAATTCTATATACATTTATGGGACTTGGGGCTCCATTTTTTATTTTACCGACAGAAGAAAAAATCAAATATTATCTGTATCAGGCTTATATTCAAGCAGATCCCCGGGCTGACAGTCCAATGCTTTACATAACCTGTCTATTGTATCAAGTGTGACATTTTTACCATTTTTTAGAGCTGTTAATGCACTTTGAGAAATAATATTATCTTTTCTTATCTGATAGGTAGTCAACCCTTTATCTTTCATTGTAGAAAACAATTTATCATAGCAAATCATTTTGTATCATCCTTCCTAATTCTTTATTATATCACCGTAATACACGGAAAACAATGTACAACGTATACATTATTTTCCGTGTATGTTTGTGCAAGTGGTCTATCGAACATGCACGGTGTATGGTGTATAATAATTAAACAAGAGGTCACTACTATGGAAAACAGACAGTACTTCAATCCGACACCCGGCACAATCTACGAGAATAAAGGCGGCGGCTCTTATCTCTGCCTTTCCCGATCAGGACACTTTGAAGCAAAGTTTCAGAGAGTGAGCAAGTACAAGTGGACCGGAAGTGCCCTTGTGGTACCGCCGGAGCCGATTTTGTTTTGGAAAGGTATTGAATTATTGTTTGTTAATGTATTTCCGGAAGTGAATTGGGAGTGCAGGCACTGCACCGGCTCTTTCGGGTGTGCAATTCTGTTGCCTGCTTTAAGTGCAACAGCAATAGCTTTTGCTAAGCCCATTATTCTCCACTTCCCTGTTCATCGTAAACCAGGCGATTGTCCCAAAAGCAAATCTGCTGAAAGTGCCAAAAAGCCCAATTTTATGCGGTTTCCATGTAGTTTTTGTTTGTGTGTCGGAAATACGGTAAACCTATGAATTTGAAACCTTACAAATTGTGAAATACTTTGGTTTCGTTTATAGCTTCGGTTTGTTGACTTTTATTATATATGACGGTATAATTATAGTATAAACTATCATATAGCGTGGTGAATGACAGAGTGAAGACCTTTACAACTACCGGATTATGCATTCCGGATGAAAACTACATGGTCAATATTGATGATAAGATCATACAAATAAAGGCAATGGTGGATCGGGGCGAGTATTTTACCATCAACCGGGCAAGACAATACGGTAAAACCACAACCCTGAACCTGCTTGCACAAAAGCTTCAGGATGACTACTATGTGTTGAGCCTTGATTTTCAAGCAATAGGAAATGCCAGCTTTGCAACAGAAGAAAAATTCGTAAAAGCCTTTTGCAGACTTCTGAAAAAGAAAGCTAAAAAAGCAAATATTCCGGATGAGATACAGGAATTAATAAATGAGATTATTGCGAGAAAAGATGAACTCGCTGTCCTCGATGAATTATTTGATGTACTGACTCAGTGGTTTGATTCTTCGGATAAGCCTGTCGTTCTGATAATTGACGAAGTTGACTCCGCATCAAACAATCAGGTATTTTTAGATTTTCTTGCTCAGCTCAGGCTCATGTTTCTCGAAAGAAAAATGGATCCGACAAACGGTGCTTTCAGATCCGTTATCCTTGCCGGAGTAACAGATATAAAAAATCTAAAGCGAAAGCTACGCCCTGAAGAAGCTCATAAAATCAACAGTCCCTGGAATATTGCATCGGATTTCAGAATCAACATGAGCTTATCTGTACAGGGTATCACCGGAATGCTTGATGAATATGAAAATGACCACCATACCGGAATGGATACCCATATGATTGCACAGGAGATTTATGACTATACAAGCGGATATCCGTTCCTCGTCAGCCGTATATGTCAGATAATAGATACGGAGTTTCCTACAGAATGGAATATTAACGGTGTAAGCGAAGCTGTCAAGCATATCCTTTCAGAAAACAATACATTATTTGATTCATTGATGGGCAAGGTTTACGTCAATGAGTCTCTGAGAGATATACTGCAAAGCATTTTGTTCAGCGGTGATCGAGTATCATATAATCAATATAATATGTCTGCTATGGATGGTGAAATGTACGGTTTCCTTACCAATAAAGACGGTGCAATGGTAATATCCAACAGAATATTTGAGGTTATTCTTTATAATTATTTCCTGAATCTGAAAGAGGTAAAGGACAGCCCTATTTCACGATCCGGTTCGGACAGCAAAGACCAGATCATTGAAAACGGTCGTCTGAACATGAAAAAGCTTTTAGAACGTTATATCACTGTGTTTGAAGATATTTACGAAGGAAAAGCTGATGTCTTTGACGAAGAGGAAGGCAGGAGGAGATTTCTGCTTTTTATCCGACCAATCATCAACGGCACGGGTAATTACTATATCGAAAGCCGTACACGCAACAGTGAGCGTATGGATATAGTAATTGACTATCTCGGAGAAAGATTTGTTGTAGAGTTGAAGATCTGGAGGGGTAAAGCCTATCATGAAAAGGGCGAGGTTCAGCTTGCGGATTATATCAGCTACTATCATCTTGACACCGGATATATGCTGACGTACAGCTTCAACCAGAAAAAAAGCTGTGATCTCACGGAGAAAGACATTAACGGAAAGACATTAATCGAAGCATTTGTATAAAACAAAAAAGCTCACGGACAGGAAGTATTTTTTCTCATCCGTGAGCTTTTTTATTACGTTTTTATTCGATATTGATTTTCTCAATCTTGCAGGAATGTTCCTTTGTTTTGGGATCGTAGTTAATTCCAACAAGCATCAGTTCTCCGC
>CACXDE010000084.1 GCA_902766305.1 uncultured Ruminococcus sp.
AAACCTTTAGTGATTAAAGAATAAATAAATTTAGCCTGTCGGGGCATCCCGCCCCCTTTTTCAAAAGGGTTTCCCCAAAAAATACGGTATAAACTATTGCCGTCCGAACAATTTTTCCATCTCACTCTTGGTACGGAAAAAATATATCGGTCTGCCGTGGGGGCAGTATTTTACATCAGGATTTTTCTCCAATGTAAGTACAAGGTCAATAAGCTCCTCGGGATGACTTTTGTTGCCGCCCTTTATTGCCGCGCGGCATGCAGTATTGGCATATATCCATTCAAGCTTTTCAGACAAAACAAATTTCTTGTGTCTGCACATATAGTCGGCTATTTCCATAAAGTTTTCCCTTATGTCCACAGTTTCCATTATTATCGGAACAGAGCGTATTACTATCGTTCTGTCGCCAAGCGCATCTATTTCAAAACCGGCATCCGAAAATACATCCTTTTGTTCAAGTATCAGCTCCGCCTCCTGCTTTTCAAGCGTCACTGTTACGGGTTCAAGAAGAAGCTGGGAATCAAACCCCTGCTCACGTTTTTTCAGTTTTTCATAAATCAGTCTTTCATGCGCAGCGTGCTTGTCTATTATCATTATGCGGTCTGCCCCATATTCGACTATTATGTACGTGGAAAATACTTCACCTACATAGGATATCTGCACATCCCGCTTATCCTCTTCTGTCACCTGCACAGCTTCCTCACTTACAGTACCAACAGCCTCCGGCTCTTCCTTTACTGCCTTTGGTGAAAGATCAAGGACTATTGCTTCATCCTCGCTCTCATCCGCAGAGGTAGTATTCTCCGGTTCAAATTTAAAAAGCTCAACGGGATTTATTTCCCTGCAGTCTGAACTGTTTTCCGGCATATCCTGCCCTTCATGCTCGTCTATCAGCATAACATAATCTTTTTCCGCTGCGTCAGCAAGCTTTTGCATCTCCTGCGTATGCTGTGAAACCGAAGGACGGTTTTCAAGCGCATCGGGAAGATTACTGAAATATCCGCTTGCTTCAAATTTACGTTCAGCCTTTTGTCTGCCGTAAGTAAAGCTTAGCTGGGCTGCTTTGTCTGCCGGCGGTGCAAGAAGCTCCGGCGAGGTATATGACGGGGTTTTCTCATTCATCTCCGCTGCCATTCTTGTATCATAGCGCATAACAGCACTCCTGACAGCATGATACACTGCGTCATATATCCTGCTTTCATCTGTAAAGCGTACCTCTAACTTTGCCGGATGGACATTAACATCCAGAAGAGAACTGTTCATATTCAGCATAAGAACGGCGCACGGATATTTGCCGACCATTATACTGCCCTTGTATGCCATTTCAAGCGCTGCCATTGCTGTCTTTGAATGTACATAGCGACCGTTTATATAAAACATCTGCATGCTTCTGTTAGCCTTTACAGATGCAGCCGGCTTAGTCACAAAGCCCTCAGCTGATATACCGTTCAGCTTATATGATACCGGCATAAGACTGTCGTAAAACTCACGTCCGAATACCTGATATACAGCATTTTCAAGCTTTCCATCGCCCTGAGTTTTCATTGCCTGTTTGCCGTCACGAATGAATGTAAAGCTTATTTCTGGATGTGACAGGGCGATACGGTCTATAAGAACTGAAACAGAATTGCCCTCGCTGACATTCTTTTTCAGAAACTTCATTCTCGCCGGTACATTATAGAAAATATCCCTTACTATAAAGGTAGTTCCCTTCGGACAGCCTATCTGTTCAAAGCTTTTTTCCTCGCTGCCCTCGATAACGTACCTGACACCGTATTCCTCATCCTCACATCTTGTCAGTATCTCTACCTTTGATACGGCGCATATTGAAGCAAGCGCCTCTCCACGGAAACCAAGCGTATCAATAGAATCAAGGTCATCCTGAGTTATTATCTTGCTTGTTGCATGGCGGAGAAAGGCCTGTCTTACATCGTCAGGATGTATGCCGCTGCCGTTGTCAGTGACGCGCATAAATGTAGTGCCGCCGTTTTGTATTTCTACTGTAACGCTGGTCGAACCGGCGTCAATGCAGTTTTCCACTAATTCCTTTATTACAGAGCTTGGTCTTTCGATCACCTCTCCCGCAGCGATAAGCTCTGCAATATTTTTTGGGAGAACATTTATCACACCCATATTACACCCTTTTACTTATCAAGCAGTTTTACAAGTTCAAAAAGAATATTCATCGACTCTATAGGAGTGAGCCTGTTGACATCTATTTCCGAAAGACGTTTTTCTATCGGGCTTTCTTCCTTTATCAGGGTCATCTGCATATCATTTTCTTCTTCCTTTTTAGGCTTTGCCGGACGTCTGGGAGTATCGCTCTCCAGCTTTTTGAGTATCTTCTTTGCCCTCTCGATAACGCTGTCAGGCAGTCCGGCTAATTTTGCCACCTCTACTCCGTATGATTCATCAGCAGCGCCCGGAAGTATCCTTCTCAGGAAGGTAATATCATCGCCGTGCTTTACAGCTGCAATATTGTAGTTTTTTATGCCCTTTATCTTGTCTTCAAGTACTGTAAGCTCATGGTAATGTGTAGCAAACAGCGTCTTTGCGCCGATTTTCTTAGGATCTGACACATATTCAAGAACAGCCCTTGCTATGCTCATTCCGTCATAGGTAGAAGTTCCCCTGCCTATCTCGTCAAGGATAAGGAGACTGTTCCTTGTGGCATTTTTGAGAATATATGCCACCTCATTCATTTCTACCATAAAGGTAGACTGTCCGGTAGAAAGATCATCGCTTGCGCCTATTCTTGTAAATATACTGTCAACTACAGATATCTCAGCGCTTTTTGCCGGAACAAAGCTGCCTGTCTGTGCCATAAGTACGATAAGCGCATTCTGGCGCATATATGTAGACTTACCTGCCATATTAGGTCCTGTTATTATCGCTGTCCGGTTTTCTTTAAGGTCAAGCTCTGTATCATTCGGGACAAACTGCACCTTATCCATAAGCTTTTCAACCACCGGATGCCTGCCCTCTTTTATTTTCAGAGTGCCGTCATTTTTCAGCACAGGACAGCAATAATTATTCTCTGACGCTGCAAGCGCAAGAGACGCAAGTACATCAAGCATCGCGCAGGCGCCGGCACTGATTGATATCCTGTCAGAGGCTGCGGCTGTCGTCTTTCTTATTTTCTCAAATATAGCATATTCAAGCTCGTTGGCTCTGTCCTTTGCACCTAAAATGCGGCGTTCAAGATTTTTCAGTTCCTCAGTGATATACCGTTCGCCGTTTGTCAGAGTCTGCTTTCTTATGTAGGAATCGGGTACCATATCCTTATACGAATTTGTAACTTCAATATAGTAGCCGAACACCCTGTTATATCCTATTTTCAGTTTTGGTATGCCTGTTTTTTCTCTTTCCCTTGCCTCGATTCTTGTTAGATGGTCAGAACCTCCGTTCATATCATCCCTCAGCTCGTCAAGCTCCTGAGAACAGCCCTCTCTTATCATGCCGCCCTCTCTTACAGAAAACGGCGGTTCTTCATCTATGGAATTGTCGATAAGCTCTGCAATATCCTCCAGCAGGTCGATTTTTTCATATGTCTCCCTCAGAAGTCCGCTCTGTGCGCCCTCGATGCTTTTCTTGACAGCGGGCAGCTTTCTGAGTGCAGCACATATTGAACGAAGCTCTCTTGCATTTGCCGAACCGTATACTATTCTTGTGATAATCCTCTGTATATCCGACATATTGCTTAGTGCATCACGCAGCTCTGTACGCATACGGATATTGTCATAAAGCTCCGCAACAGCATTTTGTCTTTTCGTTATCCTGCCAATGCTTACAAGCGGCTTTTCAATGAAGCTTCTCATAAGCCTTTTGCCCATTGAAGTTCTTGTCTTGTCAAGCACTGCCAGCAGTGAAGCGTTCTTGTTTTTGCTGCTGAGGGGTTCGGTAAGCTCCAGATTCCGTCTTGTATTATAATCAAGGTGTACATACTGTTCTTCCTTGTATATCTCAACGCTGCTTATCCTTTGCAGACCTGTTTTCTGAGTCCTTTCCAGATACAGCAGAAGCGCGCCCACTGCCGAAACAGTGTTTGGTTTATCGTCCATGTTCAGCTGTTCGGGAGTTTTTCCGCCGAACTGCTTTTCTATTCTTTTCATAGCCTCGCTGTATGAAAAGTCTTCATCGTCAAGCATATTCACACAGGCTGAAAGCTTATCCTTGATAAAGCCGGACAGTGTAGGAAAGCGCACTGTATCGCCGCCTATGATAAGCTCGCTGGGAGTATATTTCAGAAGCTCGTCCTTGACAAAGCCTTCCGCATCCTCCGTTCCTGAGGATGTAGCATATAATTCGCCGGTGGAGATATCGCAGAACGCAAGACCTGTCTGTCCGTTTCTGGTAAATACAGCAGCTATAAAATTATTGCTGCCCTCCTGAAGCATACTCTGCTCCATTACAGTACCGGGAGTTATGACACGAATAACATCCCTTTTCACAAGCTTTTTTGTCTTGGACGGGTCTTCCATCTGTTCGCATACAGCGACCTTATATCCCTTTGAGATAAGCTTCGCCGCATATGATTCATAGCTGTGGTACGGTACGCCGCACATTGGCGCACGTTCCTTCATTCCGCATTCCTTGCCGGTCAGAGTCAGTTCAAGTTCTGATGAAGCTGTCTTTGCGTCCTCAAAGAACATTTCGTAGAAATCACCCACACGAAAGAAAATAATTGCGTCCTTGTATTGTTCCTTCACACTCAGATACTGCTGCATAAGAGGTGAGAGAACCTCATCTTTTTCCTTCATCCGGTTCATTCTCCCTATCAGCAGCCGCCGCAGGCTGCGCAGTTGCCTGAGCACGAAGCCGCATAATCAGCCGTGTCAGGGTCGTTTCCTTCCGAGGACTGCTGAATAATAGCCGTTATCCTTGCCATAAGCGCGTCAAACTCGTCCTTAGCATCATTGTAGCCTATCATTCTTTCGTTTGTCATTATTTTAGCATATACCTTACGCATACGCTCATTAAGGGAACGTATCTTTTCGTTGTCTCTGTCGTCCTCATCCTTTGCAGTTTCTACAGCTATATCAGTGCGGACCTTATCGAAATCCTCAATAAGCTCCTGAAGCTGCTTATCATCGTCAGCAGCCTGTTTTGCCGCCTGATATGCAATATACACCTCTTCCCTTTGCAGCTGTCTGCCTACCTCTCTTGTAAGCTCTATTATATCCTTATTTTCCATAGCTGTTCTTCCTTTCTTCATATCATTGTATAAGCTGATATACACAGTCTTATTCTACACTATTTTACAAAAAAAAACAAGCTGTCATTTCACCCAGACCCCCTTCCTAAAAAAACTATAATTTTTTTAAAAAGAGAGCTAGAGTAATTTTGCCCTGCCAACTATACTTTTACACTTAAAAGTCGTAAGCTCAAAGAAATAAGTTCTAAGCAATAAGCTTCAAGCTCAAACAAGTTTATTTCTCAGGCAGAAGAAAAAGTCTGATACGCCACTGCTTTGATCTTTGGACTTATAACTTATAACTTATAACTGACAACTTACGGCTATAATGAACAGCTCCCATGACTAATAAAACCACAGGAGCTGTAAATTTTTCAGCTGCTTATATGAGTAGACAGATATTCTATCCACTGCCGGCAGCCTTCCTCTGTAAAATGTATACCCATATCATCAGGGTCACTGCAATATTCAGGTACAAGGTCGCCGTTTTTATCAGATACTGCCTTAGCAACATGAAGATAGTGCAGACCCTTCTCGTCACATACAGCTTTCAGCTTCTGATTGAAAAGAGTAATGTTTTTATTGTTCAGCACCTTACCCTGTTTGTCCTTTACGTTAGGCGTTACAGACTGTATATATATTTCTGAATCAGGCTGCTTGTCCAGTATACGTCTGACAAGCTCCTTCATATTCTCAATACTATCATCAACACCGAACAGTCCGATGTCATTCATACCAAGCATTATCAGTACCTTTTTTCTGCCCGTCAGATATACTCCGTTGTCAACAGTAACCTTTGTACCGCCAAGCATAGGATGTACGTTACCCTCAGCGTTTATATCCATGAGCGAGTTTCCATATCCAAGACTTCCGGCACACAGAAACTGAGCGTCCCCAAGTTCACCGTTTTCAGCATAATATGAAAGTTTAAGAGTAACGCTGTCACCAACGAAAACAGCGTCATCGAACCATTTTTTATCAAGCTTTGTTTCTGCCCTCGGAACAGAATCGGAAAGCTCACGGTTAATAATGTTTTCGGGGGTATCTGTACTGTAAGCGTCCGACGGCTTTTCATCAGGCAAAGGCTCTTTTACACTTTCCTCAGAGCTTTCATCCTCGTCAGTAGAAACCAATAATACAGTAATATTCTCTTTGTAGTTTTCCGTCTCATCACTGCAACCGCCAAGTACAGTCATAATTACGGCTGCAATAAGAACTATTAATGCTTTTTTCATGAGAATCATCTCCGGAATGACTTTTGATTGAAGCACTGATTTCCTCAGTACTCGTCATATTCATCATCGCCGTAATCTTCATATTCGTCATTGTCATCGTCTGTTTCGCTCTCATCAGCTGTATCATCTGACGAATCGTCCGTATCATCGTCTGATTCCTCTGTTTTGCTCTCCTGTGTTTCGTCTATGAAGGTGTAGTTTTCAAGTTCCGGCAGATCCTCTATCGTCTCCGGT